>JBKPMK010000265.1:0-2894 GCA_046732115.1 Thermoproteota archaeon | reverse complement strand
TAGTAGCGGTACCATCATAGGTAGTTCCAGTACTGGTCTTTGATGGATTTCCAGTAAGCTTAAAGTCGTTTATAGTATGCTTATGCACAGCTGAGCCATCCTCTTTTGCCATGCTAAATGTGGAAGTAAAAGTAGGAGATTTGGAATTTAGGCTATTCAAGTTCCATGTACCTGATAATTTCCAAGTACCGGCCTGGTCCTTTTGTGTACTTGCTATAGTTCCGCTCTTGTCTGCTGCAGAGGTCTGTGCGTGAGCTATATTGACATATGCAGATAGAGATAACATGCACATAGCTACAAGCGATGCTATTGAGACAGACAGTAGCAATGTATAGCTGGGATTACTGATAGATTTTGGTTTAAACACCTTAGATGTGTGTCTGAAGTTTCTAGTATCAATCTTTGACATTACTGCCTGATATCACACATACTATATAGTTGTGATGCAACCAGGGCTGCAGAATGTTGACAGAAATTTCTATTAACGGCTGTTATACTAACTATCTGTTAACATAACGGACACATAAAAAATGGTCAATAACAAAATAGTTCTACTCATACCTTTACCTTATTTACGTATTTTTCTCTATCTTTTCAATTTCTTTGAGATACATGCATGTCTTTCATTCCAGTGTGTTAGGAATTCAGTGATCGTAGGTTCAAAATCAGTCGAGTGCAAATTTATCGCGGCTGGTTTTCTTCTAGCAATATTTCCCATTTTGTTTCCATATTTTATACAAGTCCAACATCCAATGAATGGAATTAATGGCGCTATATAGTATCCCGCGTGCCTGCCTGTAAATCCCCATGCTTCACCTACCAAGCAATACTTTGAATCATGAGCCATTGTGTCTCTATCCTTTTTAGCAAGCCCGCGATTTAATCTCTCAAACCATGTAGGGCACACCTCTTTGAGTGTAAGATATTGATCTTGTCTGTATTTCTCTACTATTTGTTCAGCTCTATGCTTGCGAAGATTATCATTGTTGCTTGTACCCTTCAGATGGTAAGACCGCTTAAGTTTGTTCATCATATAAACATAATGTGCAAGCATGAATAATATTTCTTTCCATGCTATCCCCTTTAGTTCTTACTTATAGATTTGAAGCCTCATAGCTTAAAAAGGTGCAATTAACCTATTTAATGCTACTGAATCGCTATTGATTAACTGGCCGGCATGATTGACATAGGGGACTACATTAAATTTTTCAAAAAATTAGAAATCGCAAAATATCGAGGTGTGGTGATACCAAACAAACAAATCTGCATCTAGGTTAATCCTGTGGCATTTACGCGTTGTCGTTCTAGTGATATAATTATGAGGATACGCCATCAGCAAATAAAAAGGATATAAATAAGATTATGATGGGGTAATTCTATATATTGAACCAGCAAATGCGAGAATATATAGATAACCATCAGGTCCAACTTGAATGTCAGTAATTCCACCATCAAATCCACTTGCAAATATTATTGGCTGACTATCGCTTGGTGCATTTGAAATTTTATTGGAAAGTGTCCCATTGAGAACTAGCCCTGTTCTAGCTTGATTTAGATCAAAATGATACAGATTTCCTTTTTTGATATCTCCTACGAACATGTCGTTTTGATATTGTTTACCTAATTTGTCAGAGTTTAGAAACTTGAGCGCCGTAGGTGCTACTGGTTTAAGCCATGTGAATTCAGGGGCCCTGTATTTTCCTTTTCCAGCAAAGTCTACAAGGTTAGAGGGGTTAGAATTTACTGGTCCTGCTGTCTCTTTCCCAATTGCTCCTTCTGGGGTCCAGATTCCCATCACCTGTACCCATCCACTGTTAAATCCTGGTTCAACAAGGTTAATCTCATCTCCAAATGTAGGACCATTTTCAGTATCCCATAGCTTTTTAGTTACAGGATCAAAGTCGATCCCAAAACTGTTGCGTATTCCGTATGCATAATATAGATCGAGGGGCGCCGTACCCTGTCCTAATGGAGGGTTTGATAAGGGTTTGCCGTCCTGTGTAACTCTAAGTATTCCACCGGTGCTATCTACAGGCGGTCCGTTGACCACATTTTGAGCTTGAGTTCTGTGAGCTCTCAGGTCTCCAATAACAGTATATACATTACTATCGGGCCCAATTACTACCTTGCCACCGTTATGATTAGGACCACGAAGTGCAGGTAGATTTAGCAAAAGTTTGGGGTTAACTAACTGGTCATTTGATAATTCATATCTGTAAAGAACATTTGCAAGCGACTGCCGCCCTCCTCCTCCATCTTTTGTGTAATATAAGAAAACGTACGTAGGGCCATTACTATGCTTAGCAGTAGCAATCCCTAGCATACCCCTTTCACTTGTTGTTGATACAGGAACTTGAAGTAAGGGTTGTGGAAGCATTTTGCCATTTACAATTCTCTGTACTGTGCCGCTTTCTTTTTCCAGAACCAATATATCGTTTGGTCCTAAAAATGCCATGCTTGTAGGTGATCTTAATCCCTGAGTAACCAATTCTACCTTTAGTCTAGGATCTTTTCCTACCGTTGGTTGAGCTAGAACAAAGTTAAACTTGTTGACGGTTCCGATTGACATTGTAATGACCAACACTAAGGCTAATAGAAATTGAAATTGAAATCTAGCCATTTAAATTAATTCGGATGAAATAGAATCAATATGATATTTATTCATATGCCCTCTAGTAACATTAGCTAAATAATCAAAGATGATTGCAAGGAAGAGTGCATAATTCTACTGCTAACACATAGTCGAGCAAATATTATCTGATTGCGCTGAATATCACTAGCACTTTATGTTAAAATATGCATTGTTGTAATAGGATGAATACGGCATCTCATCTTAGACATGTGGATTCGTTACTTATTTACTATACTGTGAGAACCAAAAAATTGGTCACTAA
>JBKPMK010000264.1:0-2042 GCA_046732115.1 Thermoproteota archaeon | reverse complement strand
CTGTTGTAGTTGGTGGTTCAGCATTTAACAACATGAAGCAATATCAGAATAACACAGTCAATGCTTTCATTATAAATTATGCGTCGTTTGGCGATATAATGAAATTGGTGAAGGTCTCTATGCAATAGTGCAAAAAGCATTAGCCTGTCATATATAAGACTCTCAATGTTGTCCCAATATTCTTCACTCATCTGCATCTGTAGATTGCATAGACATAGGTCAGGCTATATTATCCTTGTTTATAGTAGGTCGATATACCAATGATTATTATGGTGCCTAACCACATCACATAATGTGCAATTCTTTAATACCAGACTATACAAAATTGAGTAATAATGGCTGTAAATGATAAAGCAAGTCTAAATCCTTTACAATTGACTGGAAAAGATATCTTGGAGTTTATTTTATCATTATGTGCGAGGGAAGCAACATTTGATGATCTAATGCAATTAATGATCCCATCATCACCACCGATATTAAAGAAATATTTGTTTTATCTAATTGATTACGATTTTATTTCCTATAGTAGACGAAAGCAAGTCTATCTTATAAAAGACAAAGGCTTAGAGTTGTTGTCTAGAATTATGATGGAAAATAAAACAGTATTGAGCTAGAAGATATAGGATATAAATGTTGTCTGATATTGCTTCATTATCGTATTTGGTGGTTGGTCTTTTGAGTGGGGCAGTGTCAACAGCTGTAATGACCTTAACTGAGATCCCATCATGGAAGCGCTGGGGATTGCCTGGAGTTTTTGAATGGCATGAAAATCAAGTTATAACAAGGCGATTGTTTAAACTTCCAAATGAAAGTAATAATATTCACTTCAAAGGAATCTTCTTCCTTCACTTCATAAATGGTATTCTTGCAGGAATAGCTTTTCCATTTATCGTTACTTTCTTTTTCACAACGTTAATCGACAGTTTTTTATCACTACTTTTACTTGGAACACTATATGGTTTTGTACTTTGGATTATTACCTTAGTACCAATACATAAACCGATTACTGACTTATCTCCATTCAATCATCCTTTAGGCCATGTACCGGCATTTGCAAGCCTAGGTGGACATATAGTATATGGTGTTGTTCTGGGATTTATGATATTTGCGTTTATGTCAAATTATGTATGAGGTAACGTGATGTGTCAACCAAGCTCTAGCTGCTATATTTCAAGATAGGTCTGAATATGAATATTCATTCTTTTCTATTCCGCTACCAATTTTTTTGGAGCTTCACAACTATTATAGTAAACTCCGAATGATAATGAAATGAACTTAAACGCAGTCTTTAGGAAATACTCTTTCCTAGAGTATGCCGTAACACTGATTCTAAATATGGAAAACGAAATATATATCCCATTTCGATTAGACGCTCAGGAATAACACGTGTGCTTGATAGTATAGCAGCATTGGCTAATTCCTCTCCTAGCAATAATTTTATTATAGATTCAGGAATAGAAAATTTAGTAGGCCGTAACAAGACCCTTCCCAAAGCCGTTGTAAAATCTGCATTTGTAATAGGATTGGGTGAAACCGCATTTACGGGACCAGAAATAGATTTGTTAGCTATAGCATACAGAATCAGTCCAAGTAAATCATCTAGTCCGATCCAACTTATATACTGATTACCATTTCCTATTCTTATACCAAATCCCAATTTAAAAATGGGAAGAATTTTTGACAGCATTCCGCCAGAAGATGATAGAACTATGCCTATCCTCATGTTTACAACACGAATGCCAGATTCTTTAGCTATTTGAGTAGCTTCTTCCCAATTCCTACAAACATATGAGAGAAAATCATTGGAGGAAGAAGAGGAAGATGGGCTTTCTTCGGTTAATATCTCATCGCCTCTGTCTCCATAATATCCTGTTGCAGATGCAGATACAAGTACTTTAGGTGGTTTATCGAGTGAAGATAGCAGCTTACACAGAGACTGGGTTGTATTTACTCTACTATCAAAAATCCTCTTTTTCTTTTCCTTTGTCCATCTTCCAAATATATTTTCTCCAGAAAGATTGACTACCGCATCGATGTTCTCG
>JBKPMK010000263.1:0-1843 GCA_046732115.1 Thermoproteota archaeon | reverse complement strand
TTACTTGGACTTGAAGCAGCGTGGCATTTTACAGCCTGCAAAATCAATGACAAATCAATAAAGCCTTGTTTATACAAACAAATTGGCATATTAAAATAGCGTAAGGATAAATGATTAACTGCTGCAACAATACAGGAGAGTATAATCACAAGATTGGTCGATAATCAATTGTAAGACTCATTTGCTGCAAAAATTAGTAGCAAACTAAATTACCATAGCATCCTACTTACCTTTTCGTCTGGCCTTAAACTCCAATTCTACTCCATGTTTGTCATTATAATCAAAAGTAAATGCTTCATTTGACATGATGGGAAAGCTTGTTAGTTCGTTATTATTTGCGCCACACAGAGGGCATGTATTGTCGACTGGTGTTCTAGTCTTATCCAAATATGTAGCACACCAATAACAGTTATCGCATAAAATGAATATTGGTGGTGATGATGACGAACGATGAGGTGTTTTAGCGATTAAACTTGAATTAATTAAAGAGGTTGTTTCTTTTGACATTCCTTGCAAAATTGACCAATAATGGGATATAAATCGATCGTATAGATTTCATTTGTATGAGATACGTCAATATAGTCCTATATAACATGTACAGACAACTCAGACCTTTGTGTCAACTGTCTCTTATTTCATAGTATTTGTCTATCCATTTCTTTCCATTATCTGTGGCTATCCATCTTCTACTACCGCTATTTGAATCCTTATACATCCAATTTACTGCAATCATGTAATCAGTCCAGACAGTGACTAGTTCCATGTTATCATTAAAATCATACCTTGCTATTTCCTCGATACTTTTACCTTGTTGTGTTAGACGCATCAAAATATGAGCTGCAGTCATGAATGCGGATTCATGGTGATGTCCAGCTTTCTTTGTATTATCTGCGGCTGCAGCTGATGACAATTGATTCTCTATTTGTGCACTAGTGACCATACTATATAAATAGTGGCATTAAGTGGTATTGAAGGGCATTAAATACCAAAGAGAATAAGAGAACATCCTTGGCTAAGCGAATGCCTTACCAATCTTATGAATTCCACACTGCAGCCTTTTATGTACAATACAGTCTACCGGAGCCTAAACTAGCATATAGGAGCATATTCTTTTCTCTTTGCATACATGCCAATTTGAAATCGTTGCATGATCAGGTACTTGGGATACTAACGAAGCACACCAAAAACATGTTTCACATATTACAAAATGTATTTGTTTAGATGAAGATAGATTTCTCTCTTGGGAGTCCTATCTACAAAATTTTGATGTCAAGAAGTGCCAAAGCATAAGATGAGTTCTTTTGCTTAAATGTATCTAATGCCAATAAAGGATCATTAAACGAATCAACTTTAAATCCAGAGTCTTCTAAAGCAATACCAAACAATGACGTAATATTGGGCTCGTCATCAACAAGCAATATTTTGTTAATGTTATTGCTGTTGTTTCTTCTCATGACACGTCCATCTCTACTATCCTAATCTGAAGGTTTAGTACATCTCATATATTAGTTATCACTGGATTCTATTTATATGACAGTGTATGCGCATGGTATGATACCATGTTTAGTAAGGCAAAAGAGAGTATCTTATATACGCACGCAAATTATTTATTGAATTTACGATAAATAGCCAATATGTTGTTACATGTCCTACATCTGTATTCACCCTTTTCAATAAGGATAATACCTTGTCCTACTTCTTCATTGGGATTTTCATAGTTAATTGATGGAGAACCAGGATATTCTTTAACGCATTTATTGCAGTAATATTTCGTAAATCTATCTTCATTTAATCTTCCTAAATTACTTAGAAATATTTGTGGGACCCCGAGACTAGCTTTAAG
>JBKPMK010000262.1:0-5223 GCA_046732115.1 Thermoproteota archaeon | reverse complement strand
AATTAGCAATGCGTATGATAAAGTAGCTAATGGAAACGTACGATTTAAAGCAGTAGTAAAGCCTACCAAGTAAATTCGTTTAGTTAACTCTGCCGATTATATACACTAATTAAAATCCCGTATAATCTTTAAACGAAAGATAGGGCAAGATCACTATGATTAGATATGTATAGATAGTGATGACAAAGAAATTATATGCCATGTCTATCTTGAGGCCCGCGGCTAATAATGTGTATTACAACGCAGTGGTACTAGAGACGGATACGCATGTGGTACGATTTGGTAGTAGATCCCAATTAAGAGAATATGGCCAGAGCCCCTGTTATAGGGACCAGCTTTGAATTAAACTATGCTGATAGCATCTAGAATTGCACCCGAGATACCCGGGATGATTTCATATTCTAATTGCACTCTATTGTTATTGCTCATAATTGTATGTATGATATCTAAATTCTTCCTTAGGTTAGAAAGTAACCCGGGTATCCCGGGTGTTAGATGATACCTGATCCACTTCTATAGGTAACTGACAATTGCATTATATACAATGCCTTTCCTGAATTCCCATACTAGCTATACAAACTGGAAACCTTGCGGGGATATTGAGGGGGACGCGCGCCTGTTCATCCTCCATGTTACCAACCAAACTAGCCATACACATAGAAGACAAAATTAATCTGAGCTCACTAGACGCTAAAACTATCAGTACTTGTAATGGATTGCTCACTCAGAAATAATCTGTCGACTCCGCAACTTGATGATATCTATAGATAGTAGCGGTTAGCTGGCGTGGACCAGCATATTAATTCAGTCTATAGCCAAAGTTTAACACCTGGACAATGTCAGGTTTTTGAGATGTCCTATAGGTATATCGGAAAAATATCTTCTAATATAGACGTGCGGCACACCAGATTATAAACATCTGTAAAGTGGGAGATTTGATGTATATAGTTTAAGTTGCTGTGTATCAATGTGCATTTCTAATATGAGTTGAGCCAAATTACATGTTGAATAAACGAGAATTGTTTAGAGTAATTCTAATACTGTATCGAATCGTGGAAGATAACACCTATTAATTACTGGTTAGCATGGATTTATAGTGAGGATACTTCTTTTCGTTATCTGTAATACTATACCACCAGGCTGAAGTGTTATGACTACTAATACCCCCAACAAACAAGTAGCCATTGTCACTGGTGCTTCTAGCGGTATAGGCCTGGGTATAACCCGAGCGTTAATGCAACACGGTTATCATGTGGTCGCCAACTCACGCAATATCAGCAAATCAAAAGATTTGAAACCCTCACCAGACCTTATTCTTGTGGACGGGAACATCAGTAAACTGGACTCTGCCATAAAAGTTGCCGAAGCCGCCATCAAAAACTTTGACCATATTGATCTCCTGGTCAACAACGCGGGCATATACATCACAAAGTCATTCACCGATTATACGCCGGCTGACTTTGAGTTGATGATTGGCACTAACGTTGCAGGTTACTTTTTCATCACGCAAAGAGTGGTCGCGCAAATGCGCAAACAGAAGTCCGGCCATATCGTGGGCATCTCAACGGTTTTGGTGGATCAGCCGTTGGCTGGTGAGACGATTTCGTTGCCTGTGATTACCAAGTCCACCATTCCGGCGTTTCACCGCGCATTGGCTATGGAATTCCTGGCTGATGGTATCCGGGCGAATACAATTTCGCCTGGTGTTGTTGACACTGCGATGCACGCCAACGACGACCACGAAATTCTAAAAAGACGCCACCCCTTTCCACGATTGGTTCAAATTTCAGAAATCGTGGATGCACTGCTTTATTTGCAGTCAGCACCCATGGTGAATGGCGAAAACATCCGCATTGATGGAGGGGCCCATGCTGGCGCCAAATGGTAATCAGCGTAGTGAGAAGAGGTCCTCGAAGGGGAAGTTAGGTGTTGTTGCTTTTTAATTAACGAGGAGAACATCGTTAGTATTATATTAGATTAATCGTAAAACGCACTAAATCATTCATAACATTATAGGTATATAGATACTATCTAGACTATGTTGGCTGTGGAGGATCAGCAAATTCGAGCTGCACTAGACCAACACTGGGCCGCCTCAGTGGCTGGTGATCTAGAAAGGGAACACGACATCTACGATGATCACATCGTTGTAGATTACCCTCAATCAAGGGAGCGTATAGTCAGCAGGCGAAATATACAAGCTCTTTGCGGACATCACGCGTCTAAGCCAGCTGGATTCACGATCAGGAGAATAATTGGTAATGGAGACCTATGGATCACCGAGTATGTGATCATCTATGACTGACGACCTGTCCCAACAGTAAGCATAATGGAGTTCCGTGGCGGGAAGGTCATCCACGAGACACAATACTTTACTGAACCATTTGAGCCTCCGGCTTGGCGAGCTCGATGGGTCGAAAGAATGATCTGAGCTTGCGGATTGAGCAGGTTGGCGTCCCACTAAGTCTCCGAAACTGCTATCTACACGACTTACTGAGGATATTTAGAAGAGGATTGAATTGCCTATTACTATTTGAAATTCGATAGGTTTACTAGAGAATTGTAGTAAAGCCAGAGTTCCCTACCTACAGTTCTACAGCTTATAGAAATCAATGCCAATAGAATGTCATGATTGCCAAAGCAACAGCAAAAAGAAAAAGAACTAACGGTAGACGAAGTCAAGAAAATGATCTGCTAACAAATTGAAAAGAGACAGAAACAAATCGACCAGCTAAACATAACATGCGAATAGTAGAAAACAACATGACAGAACTAGAAACAATGCAGTTCATACTTAGTATGATAACTGATGAAGAGCGATTAAGGGAGCGAGACAAATCAACCAACAAATGATATGCCAAATCTTGAAATCATGAGCTGTCTCTAACTTCTACTGCATAGGATTGGCCCACAGCACACAATGGGAGGATGAGCCATGGCCGGTGGTCACAGAGATCGCGCAGCAAGCGGTAACAGAAATGACTAAATCCAAGTGAGCGGAAGGAGAATTCATGGAATACCTGACTGACATGGTCATCACAATTCCTCAGGGAACTAGCCCCGCCAAAGTCGATGAAATGCGCGCGGGCTGAGGCAGTGGGTGCAGCTGAGCTCGCCAAAGCAGGCCATTTGGTCCGGCTCTGGCGCGCCTACCACTCGGTCCAGGCGAATGCCGCAGCATTGGGACTATTCCGAGCCGCAGACGAGGTAAGGCTTCGTAAGTCCTCGACTCGTTACCTCTTCATATTTGGATGAATGTCACTATTACGCAGCTGAGTTCACATCCCAATGATCCAGAATCTCGTGCCCGTCAGGCCATGGAACATTCATAGACTTAGCGGCATTACTGAAATTAAACCAATTACGACAAGTACTGGACATCAGTGTAATGTCGTCTTCTCATCTAAACTGTATAGACACAATAAGTGATGGTTAAAACAAACATGCACAGTAACTAATACTAAGACCGGTAACGAATCGCTCACTTACCCGTTCGAAATTTAACAAATTCCTGATCGTACAGCAACCGAGCTATCGAAATCGAATTTTAGCAAGATCGTAAGCCGACGAACACATCAAGAAATATTGTTTGTACAGGCCTAACTAACTCTAATCTGAGCCTATGTAAATGAATTAGACGCGCAAAATACCGGCGATATTTATCGTGTCTAACTACGCTGTATGGCTTTACTTCGTACTAGGTCTATGTAGAGGTGTAAATCTGAAATCACTCAGTTTCTAGATTCTCTGCTGTGATAACATTTCATTTGCGAATATTAGAGCACTACGCGTATACACTTTAGCATAATACAACCAGTCTTCGTAGGTTTCATACACTTATTATCCAGTTTATGCGACAAAAATTTGTTTCGCGCCTAATCACGCTTAAGATACAAATGTGTCCTTCATTTTTTGCACTAATGGCAAATAATCATTGAATCTTTCTATTGATGCAGAGTAGTCAATGAAATAACCGGTATCTTTTCCTATTAACGTTCCGAACTCCATTACCTTTCTTGGTCCATAGATCGGATTTACGTAGGTCCAAACTAGTTTATATGCAAGAGACCCCGAAAGTATATTTTTATTATTTATGTTACCTAGGCTGCTGCTTATAATTTTGAGATTAGGAAAATTGGTGAGGTTTTTAGATTTAACTGCTAAGTCAAGGTAGTTCTTCAAAGTTATCGGAGAATGACCGATCCGCTTGGACAAATTACTATTGGTGCCTATGTAGAATATTGGTAGCCCACTTGATAATCTCGGCACATAGAAGGAAGCAATAACCTTTGACTTAAAATGATCTGGCTTATATTGTTGCAGATTCGGATCGTTTTCAATTCGTATACTCCAATTGGATGGATACTGAACCGAGGCTCCGTAGCGGTCGTTATGATATATCAAGAAAGTTTCCGTAGGAATTACAGGAAGGATTGCGTTATTTAGATTACTATTGGGGATTGAAAGTAGATGCAACAGGTCCCGGCCAACTTGGTCCTCAAGCGCATTGAAATCTGCTATGATTATATTATTATTGGTTGCAGAAGCATAATGTGATTTATTTTCTTCTGACAATGAATTTAATGTACTTATAATGGTTGAGCCTAATGCTCGTGCATAAACAATGTTTCTGTCATTCATTTTAGCAAATATCACCAATTCATCATAAGCAGCATGTAAATGCGAAATAGAATCAGCACTCTTGTTATTTTGAAACGACTGAATAGCTTGATCTATAAGGATCTTTATTAAGATGGAATTGTCATTCTTGACATTTTGTGCAGATATATGGTTAATACCAAATAGGATCAAAGTTAATGTAATCAGACAAGGTAGTAGAATGAATAATAGTCTGAACAAAGTACGAGACATATTTGGTAACTAATGGTTATACTCAAGCGGCAATATTTCTTTATAGATTTCTAATATACATCAAACCCTGTTAGGTTAAGCTCTCTCGCCTCACAGAACGTAACGACCGCAATAAGACGGCAAAGAGGAGTGGTTATTTATCGATAAGCCTAGAGAAGTTAAAGATAGATTATTCTTATTTATATAATAGGCTTACAACATGATTTGCTTTTATATTCTGTGGATACCAAGTTACAAAAACTCACCATATCCTAATCATTTTCTCAGTCTTCTAGTCCAATCAGCAAGGTTTTGTAGCAGATGCCTCAAGAATTTCTTAGTATTCTCATCCGTTAGCTTACCATTCGCGTC
>JBKPMK010000261.1:0-2299 GCA_046732115.1 Thermoproteota archaeon | reverse complement strand
CCATTACATTCATCAATATGCTTGCATACTAGTTAAAGAAAATCTTTACCAAATGTTTTAATTAGATATATTCTCGGATAGGAAAAAAAAATCATGGATCTACAAATAGATCCATCCTGTCAATGGATCTACAAATACCATATGGCTTGTTATTTTTCACTTGAGGACTTAATCTTGTATTATTTGCAAAGAATCATTAATAGGCACACTTTGCAGCTCAACGAATTTTATGTTGGGATTGTTAGCGTGCCCCTTGTTCTTTATGCTCACTATGCTGTAGGATTCAGGGAGTTCTTATATAGTATCCCTAGTTCAATATCTTGAAATAAAATATGTCAGGTTCAGTAGCAAACTGGGAGTCAACTATTCAAAAAACAGTCAGATCAAGTGATGGAAATTTAATAGGAAACGTTGATGCAATAGATGAAAATTCCATACTGGTGTCCACGGAAGGTGGAAGGACAAGGTACAAGATACCAAAACATATTGTGCAGGGTTTTGATGGTCATCAAGTGTCACTTAATGTACAGAAACCAGAACTTGAAGGGAGCTGAAGCTGAAGGTTTTAGAGATATAAAATAATAATAATAGCGATGTTCATATAGTTATTGATTGGAATAATATCATTTATTCCTTGATTGATACTTAATGTATCTCTTTATAGAGAATGTGATGTGAGGTCGGACAAAACTGAATATAAATAATGTCCTCATTAATTAGTTGATTGACCTAAGATTAACATATTTGTGATTTATTTATTTACTTAGGTATGAATCTGAATTGGATTAGCTACATAATAAATTATCATGGGACCAAGCTAAACATTATGATGAAACACTATATCAAAATATGTCTTATTGCATGCATGTTAATACTACCATTGATGACTAGCTTCAATGCAATCATGGTGTCAAAAGCTAATGGTGAAATGTATCATTATCATTACTATTATCCGTATTATCTCTCAAATGAAAACCTAATCTCAAAAGTTGGTATTGTAGAGAATAATACAGGTAATATCAATAGTGATGGTAACGGACATGGTAATGCAAGTAGCATTAGCACTAATGGCACTGGCAGTAACACTAATGATGGTAGGTCTACATGTACTATTTCTGCCCCCTTAAACGCTAATAGTAGTGGGCTTAATGTCAATGTACTTCCACCAAAGATACTGATGAATTATGCTGGCATAGTATATCCTGGAAACTTGTCTGAGGCAAAATATAGAGCAGGAATAAACTTTCCCGAACTTTACATTCGACCACAAAATATATCTGCTAATCTTCCTTCAAACATTGTACACATCAAGAATGGTTCTTGTATCCAATTTATAATTGTAGGCACTCCTAAACTACTTCCACCAAGCAGTTTAGCAGTAACAGCATATCATACTATTAACGGAACTGCAGCCGTATGACAATACAATATTTAGAATGAACCTAAACAGCGGAAATTACATATTGATAGCGGTAGCAACTTGGCTACCTGGAAGTGAAGATGTTACTGGATATGTCATATACAAATTTGTTGTAAGCATTGAATTACAATGTATAACAACAAAGAATTAAATAAGTCTGACCACAACGAAGCTTAGCTAAAAGAAAAACACGTATCCAAATTTATAATATGGATTTATCTTATTTTAAAATGATAGCAGAATTGGCTGCTAAGGGTCGATGTATATAGGGCTTGTTGCTTGAGTCACAAGATCAGTCTAATTCTAGAATTACTTGACTGATGCGTCAGAAGTTCTTTTCTTATTTTTAGTCTTAACTAATATGTAGAGAAAATCCAAAGATTCCTTTTTATAATGTCTTCAATGTTGTCATACAAGAGTAGAGATTGTCTTCATCAATAGCAGAATCACATCCAAAATTTTCTAAAATAATGGTAGCAATTGACGGTTCAGAACATTCATTGAAAGCAGCACAATACGCTTTAGACTTAGCAAAATCTTTCAATGCTAGGCTCTTTGCAATTACTGTCACTTCTGTTCCAGAGTCGTATCATCTTAAGCAAGAGGATGTATTAGAAGAATCAAGTGAAATGGATGATAGCAAAGCATGGCTTGAAGAATTTAGTCGTACAGCAAAAACAGGCAATATCGAATTAGAAACAGAACTAATTAACAGTCACAGACCAGTAGATTATGTTATATTAGAATATGCAGAAGAAAAGAATATTGATCTTATCGTAGTTGGAACAAGAGGAAGATCCGGTTTTAAGAAATTATTACTTGGAAGTGTCGCATCTTCGGTTGTGAGTTATGCTCATTGTCCTGTGATGGTAGTAAAGT
>JBKPMK010000260.1:0-2043 GCA_046732115.1 Thermoproteota archaeon | reverse complement strand
CTTATTCTTGAAATCAACCTATTGGCCTCAATTTTGCTGAGATATTTATCAGGAGTAATTCCTAAATTCTTTAAAAATTCTAGCTGCTGTTCAGTAGCCATGTGGTTGCTCATTCTTTCTTTTAATGTAGGATCGCTATCTATCATTTTGATATATGCACAACTAGTTAGTTTATCAGCTTCACTGTTTTTTTCTCTGGGTATCCATTCAAGGCGTACGTCATTGAATTTGGAAATAAGGCTCATAACTTTTTGATATAATGGAATTATTTTCATGGCCTTAACTTTGTATCTGCCCTTTATTTGATATATAACGAGCTGCGAGTCGCCCTTAATTGTTATGCTTTCAGTTGCATTATAATTGTTCATTGGCATTCGCCTTTGCAGTAGCAGCCATTCTAACGCCTTAATGATACCCGTATACTCAGCTACATTGTTAGTGGCATTATCTGTAAAGGGCTCCGCGGCAAGTCCAAATCCACTGCGGATTATATTTGGATGTGGTTTGTCTTGCCTTTTAATAATGAATGCATAACAGGCTATACCTCCAGGATTATATGGCTGGCATAAGCCATCAAAGAATATTTCTAGTTTGCTATTGCTACTACCACCAGCGTTGCTAATATCTCCACGTGAGGTTTGAACAGTCTTAAAGATACCTCAAGTCTGGGATATT
The DNA here is from genome assembly GCA_046732115.1 of Thermoproteota archaeon. Taxonomy (GTDB): domain Archaea; phylum Thermoproteota; class Nitrososphaeria; order Nitrososphaerales; family Nitrososphaeraceae; genus JAFAQB01. The sequence goes on along the minus strand of JBKPMK010000260.1, from coordinate 1,368 downwards.
AGATATATAAACTCACGTATTAATAATTCATAATCGTTATGTATTGCAAGACAATTATATGATGAATAAAAACAGCTGTCATATTGAAGAACTAAGTATAGAAAATCTTTTACATTTGCTTTATTCGCTAAAATTTAAGTTCTACTATGTACAAGTTCTACTATGTATAAGATATAAACTAAAAGGAAAGACTAAATAAAACAACCGGTTATACGGGTATATAGTTACTTATAATAAACAGATTACTTAATTTTTTAAAAAACACCTTCAAATGAACATAAGTACAAACTATCGCTCTGCGTAAATAGGTATTTTCCAATTCGCCTTTGTATTGAAAATACTAAGGGGTAACTACAAAAATACAGGACTTGCAGTGTATATATTGGCTGTGCTCTTATTTTCAGCTACACTAGTCCATCTGAATTACGGAACAAATCCTATGATTGCGTACGCTGACAATAATAACAACGATGATCATAAAATCAAGAATCATTCAAAGATCAAGGATATCTCTGATCAAGTCGTAAGTTCTGGCGTAGGTGCGGATAAAGATCAGGTACAGCAACTGCTTCAATTAATGCAGACTCAAATAGCACAGACGTCTGGTCAAGATAAAGCGACAAACGCTATTAAGCAAATAAAATCTGCCCTTGAATTAAACCCTAATGGTCCTTTGGCTCAATCGTTGTTATATCTGTCAAAACAGCAAGCGGCTGGTAATTTTAATTCTATTAATGAAGTCAGTGTACAAGTAGCTATACATGTAGCTAATGGTAATGAAGATATAGGACAAATAATCAAAGAAGCAGCTTCACATGCCCAACAAGTTCTATCTTCACAGGCGCCCTCATCTTCATCATCCTCTTCACAAGCGCCCACCGGAAATGATCAAGCAAGCATTATCTCTCAAAAAGATTCAGGTGATACTATAAAAGCAGAAGATCATAGTCAACATGTCAGACTTGGTCCTGGATCAAGTGGAATTACTGCAACAAACAGTGTAGCAAATTCTCAGATCCAGACTACAGGCGAACCTAATCTATCATCATCACCATTATCTAACACTCCCTCATCATCTCAGTCTCCTCAGCGAACCCTGTCTCTGTCCACTTCATCATCGCCACAGTCATCACCGGCTTTTCCTCCTCCTTCTCCTACAGCATCCCAATCACCAGCCGCTAATAGTCCTCCAATAGCTGATGCAGGTCACTCTCGTCCAGATCAGACAGTCAATGAGGGCTCACTTGTAACGCTGGATGGAAGTGCAAGCCATGATCCGGATGGTGATTCACTAACTTTTGCATGGACACAGGTGGGCGGTCCTACTGTCCAACTAACCAGTCCTAATGAAGCAAAAGCTAGCTTTAC
>JBKPMK010000259.1:0-9539 GCA_046732115.1 Thermoproteota archaeon | reverse complement strand
AACCCGCTGCTTCAGCCTACCAGTCATAGAGCTTGGAGGATATACTAGCTTACTAGTGCCCTATGATATAGTGGGTATCAGAAATATGCATAGAATATATTAAAAACCTGGCTTAACTTGGTTATCTAATATTAATAATGCACAATAGCTCATCATCTGTTGAATCACTAAAGAAGTTGTAGTAATAATAAATGACTTGCAAAGGAATATGTATACGTCATAAAGTTTCAGGTCGTTATATTTATGGACATAAACGTTGTCAGAAATGTGAAATATTCATAAAATGGAATGGACCCCGCTGCCCATGTTGTGGATATAAACTAAGAAACAGACCAAGGAATTTTAGTAATACAATGTTAAGAGAACAAAAACGAGCAGAGACGACCAAGAAATAAAAATATCAAGATATGGACAATGTACTTCAATTAGCTAAGCCATATCTACGAGTATTGTTTATGTACGTAGCACCATTTCCATGATTTATTTGGTAATGCTATCATCACAGGATGACCAGTATACTCAAAGTGTTTTGTGGCATGAAGACCAACAGAAGAGTCGCAGCATCCAACATGGCCACAAACTAGACACATGCGTAATGCAACCCAGTCTGTTCCTTCTTTTTCACATTCTTGGCAACCAGATGTTTTAGGAGAAACTTTGCTCCCATCTATACCAGCAAAATGTTCACAGCTTTCTTTGGTTTTGTTAGGTAACTCCAATTACAATCATGACCTATTGAAAATATGGATATAAAGAACTTTCACGCTTAATCTCTATTGGTCCCAACCGCATGAACAACCAATGCCATCTGCTAACGGTTAAGCGAGATACAAAGAAAGAAGACTTGATTCATGGACTCCCTTAAAGGGTCTATTTGTTTGCTAGTTCAAATTTTGAACTGGCAACTTAAGTTAAGCTGGTTCTTTTATATACTAACTAACATTTTAAGACTACACTTATCCCCTGTAGTGTATCTGAAGTCTGATTAGCCTTGAAATGCATGGTTCTTGTCATTCCGCTATATACATCCACTATAATGGTGGTATCTTTTGCAAGGCATGGCGACGATGAGAAAGAAGAAGCAGTTGCATTAAAAGGAGTACTTGTAGTATTGGTAGTATGACTTTCTGCTGTAGTTGCGTTGCTTGGAGTACTGGTTGTATTTTGAGCATGTGTCATAGATAGTACAGCTATTAACCCAAGCATGAATATAGCAATTGAACATATTATTATTACAACCACATGAATTTGTGTCATGTACTTTACTCGATATCTATTTTGGGGCTTTTCCGCTGTGGCATCCAATTTAGCCATGGTTTGTAAAATGTGTTATACCATTCTTCAGTCATTTTCAGAACATTCTTAGAGCCAATTCCATACATATACAACCAATATGTCATCAAGCTCTGCCAAGCGGCTGTGCCTGCGGCAAATGGATTGATATTATTATTATTATTATTTTTACCATTATCTTGTTTCGATTTCATATAATATGGCACGTAACTTATCCCTGTCTTAGGTATTTTTTCTTGTTTTATTTTATCAACAATACTCTCCTGTTGATTGGCCATTGTAGAAATGAATGTAGGCGTAGAAACAGTGGTAGTTTTTGCTAACACCTCTGCATTCCTACAATCAGGATGAACTTTTTCTTCTGTAAGATATTCACAAGAAGTACATGCAAAAATTAAAGGTTGTTGACAAAGTTGACAATATGAAGATGGTTTGAGCTCTGAACCACATTTGATACATAGTGCTTGAGCCATGTCTATAGGTCAGCACCATATACTATTTTAGAATACCAAACATGCATTTGATTCAAATTTATAAGCATGACTTTAGTTAACCGGACATACTAGATATAAGATTGAGAATTGAATTCTTACATGATATATCAAAAATATAAAGGAATGGTTTAACGTCACCACAGACAACTACTATTGTTTCTTAGCATAATCTGCTAATCCTGTGAAATCAACTGAAACTACAGGTTCATTTCCTATAACCCATGCATTATGTCCTGGAGGCACAACTAATACCATATCTTGGGATTGTAATAGACAACAAAAAGCATTAGAATTTCCTTGCAGATGAACCTAAAGCTGGTACTATAGCTTATTGATATGGTTGCTGCTTCCTCTCAAGTTCTTGCAACCTTGTAGATATAGTCATAAGTTGGTCAGATAGCTGTGCTATAGCATCATCTTTCATTTTGTCATGATTCCTTAATGATTTCAGGAATCTTCCATAGCGTAGTAGATTATAACGACCGATTAATAATATGTGAAAATTGCCTAAAACGTTTGGGATGTCACAATAACACCGACACCAAAGTACTGCAAAACTTGTCTTAAATATGCCATGGTATAAGATATAGATAATAGGAGATGTATTATTCCCAACTGTTAAACCTTCTACTAGAACCCTGAATGACTACTATTCAAGGGGCTATAATATCCCATTCTCCCATGCGATAAGAGGCATAACCCTGTCTGCTGTCATGTATATTTGAAAGTATTGACAGAAAAATAAAAGCATTAGAAGTTCCTTATAATGTAGAGACATTACGATAATAAGAACGAAAATACAATAACTAAATAGAGTATATTACTTTCATGTCCCTACAAATAACAAAAATCAAAGGAATACCAATTCGATTACATTTTACCTTAATAGTAGTTTTTTTCTTAGTAACGTGGACACTTTCAGCAAGCTTGATGCCTGAATTTCATCCTGGTCTGACTAGGGTTCAATACTGGATTATAGGCATCCTTGGCGCTATTACCTCATTTACTTCTATATTATTACATGAATTAGCTCATTCAATAGTGGCATCAAGATATGGACTTAAAGTACGCCAGATAGTCCTTTTCATTTTTGGAGGCGTATCTGATATAGAAGAAGGAGACTCTTCAAAGGATTTTCATAAGGAATTCAAAATTGCTATAGTAGGTCCTATAACCAGCTTTGTCATAGCAGCTGTGTTAGGATTATCATGGTGGGTATTGGTATCTGTAGCTCATGGAACTATTACTACTATGGCAAACATTAACAATAATGCAATAATAGTCATTGCAGAAGCTATACTTCAGTATGGTGCAATCATAAACACTATGCTAGGTGGGTTTAACCTAGTACCAGCATTTCCATTAGATGGTGGGAGGATATTGCGTTCTGCCTTGTTGCGATGGAAAAAAGATTATGACCAATCTACAAAAATAGCTGTGAGGATTGGGACAGCTATATCATATGTATTTATGGCAGTTGGATTCATTATCATGCTTACAGGCTCATTTATTGGTGGAATATGGTTATTATTTATAGGATGGTTTCTAAATAGCGGCGCACAATCTTACTTAGAGCAGCACCAGATATCCACTGCGCTGTCAGGCATATACCTAAAGGATATTATGAATACAAGATTTGTTTCAGTAAAGCCAGACATTACAGTAAATGAGTTACTAAATAATTATTTTAATGTCTATAGAAAAAGTGAATTTCCAGTAGTAGCAAGAGAGGGAGGAGATTATGATACTGGTTATTATTATAAGCTGCTTGGTGCAGTTACGACTAAACAAGCACTAAAGGTACCAGAACGTGGCAGAGATAGGATAAAAGTACAAGAAATAATGGTTCCTAAAGATGAGCTTATTGTTATGAGGTCTAATAGACTGGCTGATGATGCCTTAAAACGAATGTTTAGAGAAAATAAAAGCAGGGTATTCATTTGTGAGGATGAAGGTAAGGTAGTAGAGGAAGAAGAACTAGAAGCAAAACAACAAAGAGGACAAAAATTAGTTGGCTTAATTAGCAAAACCGATATACTTAATGTTGCAAAAGAAAGAGAGGAATTTGACAAAGCAGTAGAGAAATTAGCTGTTAGTAGTAGTAATAATAAAAATCAAGCTGTCACAAGCAGCAGTAACTTTGAAAAAAGATTAAGTAGTTCGTCTTACCCTTCTTTAGCAACCCATTCTTATTCTTCTTCCAGCTACAATGACAAAAATAACAAGTTTAACATTATGTCCAGATGGCGATTTGTATTCTTTGTATTTGGCATGATTGTATTCATAATTGCTTATTCTGTTGGAGCGACACTTGTAAATATTAATCCTAATCAAGCAGGGTTCATAAAGACGCATTTTCAGGAACAAATCAAAGGTATTAATCAATATGGCATATTTGCAAATAATGTCAGGGTAGCATTAGGAATGTTTATTCCAGGATTAGGTATTGCTTTAGGAACGTTCTCTGCTTTCTCAACTGGGTTAGTATTTAATGCATTATCGACTATTTCGCCAGCATTATCTAATATTTCTCCACTAATAGTTTTTTTAACACCTTTTGGAATTTTAGAGATTATTGCGTATGGTATAGCAATATCAAGAAGTGGTATATTGTCATATCAATTAATTAAGGATACAAACAGGAGAAATTCATGGCATAAATACGTTATTCCTACTGTTATTGAAATAGGAATAGTCGTAATTATATTATTTATTGCAGCAATGGTAGAATGGCAAATGATACGCACACTAGGAATTTAGAAGGGTTACTTTATGTGCTATGGTTTATTCCATTATCTCTTAATCTAAGATGGTTATAATATGCAGCTACAGAGCAATATGCATTAATAGCAAAGATGTAACGCGTTAGGTTTATCAAGCATTCGTTATTAAATAATCAGGGAGCAAAAATCACTTTGTGATTATTATTGTGGATGCAGACTCATGATAGGACCGAGACTATTAAAACATAAGACAAGTTAAGAATAAAACAAAAAGGAAAGCTGATGCGGAAAGTCTTATAATTCATACTCACTATAGGGCATTGGATATATTATTATAATTCACCATACTTATTTGCCCAACAGAGCGGTCCAAATAGACAATATTCTATGAGTATGAGTTCAGGTTTACAAAATCAGAATCAAAATTGAACAGGTTCAGCAATATTAGTTCTATATTCAGATATCGTCATTTCGGTTACCTCATTCTAACTACCTTCTGATTATTTTTTAGGGAGAACTATTAAAATGATTATTTTTTCATCTCTTTAATAGTTCGTTAATTGTATCTGAAAATCCATGCTGATATCCTGAACAATAATCTTCATTACTCACATGCGAGTCAATATCGCTATCACAGTCGACATCATCTGGACTCATAGTAGCAGAAGCAGGAAAACTACTTTGAACTAATTTGGCGTCTGATACTCCGTTTGCATATCCCTGTTTGTATAATGATGGTGATGTCTTCGCTAATACAACATGAATTCCTGCCGCTATCGCAGTCAGTACAAGTGTCAGGAGTATCGTTGATAGGAACATTTTGTTGTTAGTATCTAGTTCTTATCTCTCATTTAACTGATGGCCACTCACGTTTTTAGTTTGTATGGTTCAAAAACAACAAAGGTGACTACATGGACTACATACACCTGAATCACATGTGTTAGTGGAAGTTTCAGACATAAACATGCTAACTGTAATAGCCATAGAGAATGTCAAATCAACCAGCATACTATACCTGCAGGCTAATAACTTCTCATTTTTTATTTTTGGTGCTGCTAAGTTTTTGGTAGAAAGATGAGATTGAATTGATACATAAGACAAAGACAATCAACAAGTTTTTTATTAACGAATAAGAACGAAGATGATGAACGTCATAACCGAGATTATGACACATATGGTTGCTGCTTCCTCTCAAATTCCTGCATTCTAGCTGGCTAAGAATTCCTGTTCCACATTCGATATCTAACTATCTAGCACCTGAGGGAACGTTAATCCAAGCTACAAACTGCCGAGCGACTAGTCTGCTCCAACGGTCTATATAGTATTCATAAGCGGCTCCATTGCCCCATTTGTCTTTATGTTCATGCATTCAAGAAGACTTATTCGGGAAAAACTTTTATCCCAATTTAGATAAAGTTTGGTTAGCTTCTCTCACCAATTCTTGTACTATCCTTTCTGCATTATATTTCTGATTACCTTTAAGAAGTCCTACTCCTTGCCCAGCTAAAAGAGGAAAGTAATCAGCATTATTTTGTTTCTGAGCAGCTGCATAAATGTCATCAGCGGCCAAAGCTTGTAGAGGCCAAGCCAATGGCTGTGGTCCTGATTTGCGATACTCGTCAATAAACTGATTATGCAAACCTCTGGCTGGACGACCAGAGAATGCCCTTGTTACAATAGTATCAGATTCTCTGGCTGCAAGCAAACGCTCTTGATATGCTTGAAAAGCTGCACTTTCGGATGCTACTAAAAATCGAGTACCAATCATTACTCCTTGAGCACCAAGCGCTAACGCCGCTACCAATCCACGACCGTCTGCTATTCCACCGGCTGCAATAACTGGGATATTATAGGCCTCCTCTTTTTCTCCTTGGATTTTATTATCTTCTGTTCCGCTTAAGGCATCTACAATCTGAGGAACAAGAGTCATAGTTCCAATAAGTGGAAGTGTTTCATTTTCTAAAGGAATATTAAAAGTCGACCGATGCCCACCTGCTTCAGCTCCCTGTGCTACTATAATATCAGTACCATTTCTAGCTACATCAATTGCTTCTTGCACAGTTGTAACCATTGACATAATCTTAGATGATGAAGAAGAAGACAATGAATGTATTTGCTCTACTAATTGTGTAGGGAGATTGCCCATTGCGAAACTTATCACCTGTATTTTTTCTTCCAAAATTATCTTAAGTTGTTCTAAGAATTTAGATGGTGGTAGGATAATATCTTTTTCTGTTTTGGATGGAATGTCGAGTTCTCGTCGGAATTTATCGTTAAAAAATTGTTGAACTTGATTTATGCTTTGATTGCCTCCCTTTTCTGGTGCAGCTAATAGCAAATTGACACCAAAAGGATTGGAAGTAAGCTTCTTAATCGTTCTGATGGCATCTCTTGTCTGCTCGGGCGTCATACGAGCAGCTCCAAGTATTCCAAGTCCTCCTGCATTTGAAACAGCTGCAACTAATTCAGGTGTAGTGAAACCTGACATACCTGCTTGAATAATCGGATAACGAATATTCAGTAGCTTACATAAAGGAGTGTTGAGCATGATAGATGAAGACTTTCTATTCAAAAATATGTTTCTCTTCCTACTTAACTTTAAGGGAATTAAGAAAATAAAGAACAAGAGACATAGAAACCGAGATGTTTAATACTAAGAGAAAAGAAGTTTCCTGTGTAGCCTGGACCCTAACTCTTGTACTTCTTTGACATACGGCTGACATAATGTTATATCGCATTGCGACGAATTAATACTACGATTTCCGTGAACCTAATAACACGATTTCTTGCTTTATCCAAAAAATCATCTTATTATCTAGTGAGTGGATGGATATCAAAAGGCAGCCACAAGTCATACTAATATTATCTATGGCTATGCTGTTTCAGTTCTCTTCTTATTCAACTATGAGGATAAATTGAAGATTTCCATCATCGATAGATATATAGTTATGATAGGAGCTAATAAAATATGCAAAAATCACTTTCTGATTATTTGTAGATATGGTATACCTGCTGAAGTAGATCATAGAAAGCCAAATACAAATAGATTCTGGTAGCTATGAGTAGTATATGGATGAATATCCGTAGCTATAGAAACTTCAGATTGTTACTTTTGTTCGTGAATGACGAGTACAGGTTTATTTGTACTGTCTATCACTTTTCTAGTAATACTTATATGAACCTTTATCGAAGACGTAATTTTGCTACATTAAAGAATGCCAACTTATTATATTGCGTTGACTACCTTTTGCATTTAATTTGACATGTGAAATTTGCCAGATAAAGAAGGACTAGTACATGAAGAAGAAGGAATTTTTTATTTCTTTAGGAAGGTAATGTCAATACAATTCTATCAGCCTCAGAATATGAATGTGACGTCATTTGTGACCGGGGACTAGAATTTCTTGAGAAATCAACCCACAGCTAAGCAGTGGTTTTCACTTCTGTAATCCATTCGCATTTAAAGCCGTACTTATTATGATGCTCTTCTACTGCCTGTTTATTTGGTGCTTCAGTAAGGCAATAAAATTTGTCTTCCTGTTAGTTATACATTAAGTTGAGATGTTTAATTCCAAATTCATCTACTGGAGAAGTTTGCAACTTTTTCAAAGTTTCTTCATCTAGTCCTTTCAAAGGATGAACGTCAAGAAATTTAGGCATTAGTTCAATTTACATAGAGTCTCTTTATTAAACTTGTTGTCCTGGCTTTTTGCTATTATGTTCAACCATTAGAGGAAGAATATAAGTATGGTGAATTATAATAATATATCAAACGCCATATGGTAAGTACCATTCATAAGACTTTTTGTATCTGCTGTTATTTTCGTTTCATTCTTAATTTTGCCTTGTATTTGTATAGTCTGGGTCCTATCCTTAATCTGCATCCACAACAAGGACACCATAGCCCATCCATTTTATAAACATCTCACACATCTGACAGCGTTTCTGTCCAGTAGCATAGCGACCAGAATTAATAGGTCCTGATGTCTTGTGACGTATACATACACCCTTACATACCATTTACTATAGGCTGTTTCGACTATTATATCAATCTGCATCAAATGCAAATTATATCTTTAATGTTTATATCGTAATCATAGAATATTGTTACTTCGTTCATCTTGAGCATATATTTAAATAAACTATCAAACTAACCTACGGAAAATAAAATTGAAAATAAAAAGTATGTCTACTTATGCTAACTATTACTATTATGCTGCTGCAGCTGCTACAGCAATAGCTGGAATATTGCATATACTGTTGTTTTCTAATACAATAGGAAGAAATCCTATGATAGGAATATTCTTCTTTGTAGGAGGATTAGCACAGCTATTCTGGACAATACCTATGGTAAAGAAATGGGGAAGAACTTGGTATTACATAGGAATTGCTGGCACGTTAGTATTGATTATAATGTACTTTATTACTAGAGTTCCAAATCCCATTACGTATAGAGCCGCACCAATCAACTCTATGGGGGTGCTGACAGAAATATTTCAATTTATATACATAGGAATAACCGCATTTATAGTCACAAGACAAGGAAGAATAGAACCTAAACAAAGAGAACAGCTCAGGTGAGAGTGCTGATGCCTTCTTGGCACTAGTAGTACAAGCTAGTGAGATAGGTGCTGCAAAGATGAAGAAGATGATACTTGTAAGGCCGTTGGAATCATTATAGTCGTATTCGCAGCAGCTATTATTTTCTAGCATTTATAATCACGCATAGCTTGCTCAAAGATATCTGGCGTGGAAATTATAATCTTAAATGTGATAGAGCATGTCAAGGACACAGATTCTAGCGCATTGATAGCAACCTCAACAGGAGGAAGACAAGAAGACGGTTCAGATGTGACAAATGACAAGTTGGAAGTTACGATTTATGGTGGGGTAAAGCAAATGGTGGAAGAGAAAATAAAATTATGTAAGGAAGCAGGAGTAATAGCCCAAATATCTTACAAAATACAAACAGGTAGGCCTGCTGTAGATGAGATAATCAGTGTAGCTGATTCCATGAATGTTGATTTGA
>JBKPMK010000258.1:0-18323 GCA_046732115.1 Thermoproteota archaeon | reverse complement strand
GTTTAAATAGTTTCGAACACATGCACCTGTAGTGAAATAGTATATGCCAATTGCTATAATTCCAGACGTTGATGAACAAAGATGTATCGGCTGTGCTCTCTGTGTAGAGATTTGTACTGCTCTTGGTCCAGATGTACTGCGGGTGAAGCCAGTCGAAGGATGGAAAAGAGGTAAAGCATTCATATTCTACCCAGAAAGGTGTATTTCAGATGGTGCATGTATAGGAGTATGTCCAACACACGCAATTTTCTGGATGAGACCAATGGAATATACAGCAGGTCAACCAGTTCCGTTACACAAAAACGGTGTGTTTGATAAAGGCTGGGAAGAAGGTTAGTATAGAATATGGACGCAAAATAGCAAGCATCCCCTTTACATTTTTGTGCTATCGAAGCCACGAACATTTCGTTACTCTAAGTGATTAAATTAGATTGAATTAGATCAGAGATTTGGCGACTGCTGTCCATGCCTCGGCGATATTATTTTTGTTATATCCTCCGCCACCTAGAGTAAGCAGCCTTCCATTACAGTAATTATGGGCAAGTTTATGCAACGACTTTGTAGCATAGCTATGCGCATAGGATGTATAATTCAGATGTGTTAAGGGATCTCCACCTAACGAGTCTGCTCCGCATTGTAGTATGATTAGCTCCGGTTTCGCTATGTTTTCTATAAACTCTTCAACTTTTTTGAATGCATCAACAAAATGCTCGTCAGTGGAGTTCGGTGGTAAAGGTAAGTTCAACTTGGTACCCTCTGCTTTTCCGAGTCCCGTCTCTAATGCCGATCCAGTTCCAGGATAGAGAAACCTTCCATCTTCGTGTATATCTGAGAAGAACAGGAGAGGATCGTTCTCAAATTCATAGTATACGCCATCTCCATGATGAGCATCTATGTCAACATAAGCGATCCTCTTTATACCGTATTTTCTTCTGGCTTCAACAATCGCAATACCTATATCATTAAATACGCAAAAGCCAGCTGCAGAATCTCTGCGCGAATGATGCAATCCTCCAATAGGATTAAAGGCGTGATCTATTCCATTTATGTTGTTCATAAGAATGTCTAATGCCCGTAAAGTAGAGCCGACAACATAGCAGGATGCCTCAAAGACGCCCTCAAATGCAGGAGTGTCCCCCGTATCAAGGAATCCTTTGCCATCCTTTGAAGATCCCTTTACCAGGTCAACATAATCATGATCATGAAATAAGAGTATGGTTTGTTCATCTGTCATCACTGGTGTTTCTATTGTAAACTGATTGGATTCGTGCAGATTCTCACTACGGAATTTCGACCAAAATGCATAGAGTCTATTTGAATTAAATGGATGATGTCGACCAAAAGAATATCTACTTAGGTCGTCTCCAAAAAATATGGCAGTTTTGCACATGATCCAGGTAATATCAAATAAATGCAAAGATATCTACTTTATGTATCAAGAATGTTGTTTTGGAATACTTTAGAAGATATACTCCTGTTATTTTGAGCTATCACTACTTACTACCATCTAGGCCCAAGTCTTTGCCTTTCGCAGTATTTTACAATAAATCATAATAATGAACAAAATATCCTAGAGTAGAAGTGTGTATATACATATCAAATTCATATGACATACACGAAGCTTGTCATTACCGGAAATCCAGGAGTCGGAAAGCATACTTGCGCAAGATACGTGGTTGAAAAGATGGGATCGGGAAATATAATAGATATTAACAAACTCGCAATAAGTCATAATGCAATTTTAGATAAGGACAGCCAGCGTGGCTTAGAGGTCAACACAAGGAAATTGGCCAAATTGCTTGCTAGTCGATTGAAAGAATCAAGAAGTCTAATAATAATTGTTGGACACCTTGCTCCATATGTATTGGACCCTACAGCTATAGACATCGTGACCGTGTTGAGAAGATCACCATATGAGCTAATAAGGACATTTGAAGAAAGGAGTTACCCTCTTCACAAAATAAGGGAGAATGTTGCTAGTGAAATCATTGGCGTCTCACTTTATGATAGTATACAAAACTTTGGTGAAGAAAAGATAGCAGAATTAGATACTACTGCCAAACGACCGGAGGATATTGCAATGCAAGTAGTCCTTCTGCTGAAGCGGAAAAGTACTAAGAAAATTGGCACAGTCGACTGGCTATCGCTAGTACACAAAAAAGGAGATCTGCCCAAATTGTTAGAATACTAGTAACTTTTCAAGATTTCTTATGTCTTAACGATAAAGTAAATTAGTTTTATGTATAGTAATTATACTTATAGTACGCAAGTCTTACCCCTGTGCTATAGTATTGGTTCGCTTACTCATCCTATGCTGCCTTTGATTACGACGTTTTATGACTAGGCAGTATAAACATGGCCAATGTTAGTCTAATTGACACTTTATATGAAGAGAAACTAAATACGAATGAAATGCTTAAAGCACCAACCAGTCAAGTAAGTTAGAAAACAATTGAAAATCTCAGTCTTGGGCGCTGCAAAAGAAGTCGGACGTTCGGCATTTCTCATGAAAGCCGATAACACTAGCATTATGCTCGATTATGGTGTTCTTTTGAAAAGAGAACCGATTTATCCTGTGCATGTAAAACCAAAGGATATTGATGCGGTCATAATTACCCATGCGCACCTTGATCATTCAGGATTTGTTCCTTCGCTGTTTTTATCACAGTCTTCTGATATACAGGTACTCGGTACGTTACCAACCTTTGAGCTTTCACAGTTACTTATAGAGGATATGATAAAGATATCAGGATACTATTTGCCTTTCGAATATATTGACTTGTTGACTATGATGAAACATTCAAAAAGCTTACAGTATAGAGAACCCTATAGGATAAAAGACGTCACGTTTACCCTACATGAGTCAGGACATATCCTCGGCGGCGCGACTGTTTTAGTGGAACATGCCAAAAAGCACCTGTTCTACACTGGCGATATCAATACAAGGGGATCAAAGCTTCTCAGGCCGGCTGATTTAGATCTTGAAGCACTGGATTTGATGATAATAGAAAGTACTTATTCACAAACCGAACAGATGCCAAGAGAGCAATCAGAGAGAGAGCTGCTCGAATATGCTTGCGATATAGTTGAAAGAGGTGGAACGCTATTCATTCCTGCATTTTCTGTCGAGCGAGCACAAGAAATTGCATGTGTTCTGAAGACAAACAACTTTCCTCACAAAGTAGCAATGGACGGAATGGCCCTTAAGGCAAACGAAATTATGTTGAGGCATCCAAGATTCTTGCGAGACGCGGACATGTTCAAGCGCTCTGTCGGAGAAGCTGAGTGGATCACAGGGTGGAGTAGAAGAAAAAAAATTGTTAAAGAACCAGGTGTGATAATTTCTCCTGCAGGAATGCTAGTCGGCGGTTCTGCAGTATTCTATATTCAGGAATTGGCAAAGAGTAAGAAAAATGGTATTGCTTTGGTCTCTTTTCAGGGTGAACGTACACCTGGCAGGGAATTGCTTGAACGAAGGGTTGCAACTTTCGACGGCAAGGTTATCAAATGCTCGGCGGACATAAAGCGATTTGAGTTTTCCGGACATAACAGTAGAAGCGAATTGTTTGAAATCCTTGATCGCGTGAAAGGGAACCCGAAGGTACTTACAGTTCATGGCGATGAAATGTCATGTATCAAGTTTGCAGACGAGATTAAAGAAAAATACGGATATGATGCGATTGCCCCTAATGTAGGAGATATCATCGAGGTATAAAAAGGCTCATATCCCATTTATATAATTAATTAGCGCTTCGCAAGCCGTGGTCATTTTTATCAACTGTCATGGAACACCAATTACACGAATTCAAACTCCAATAGTTGCTGTAACTGTTAAAATAATAGAATTTGGGAACAAACACACTGCTGAGGATAAAAAACCTTGAATAAAAATTAATAATGACGCATTATACACTATTGCAATAGAGGCTTTGCCTAGTTTACCTGTATCTTCTCGTTTTGTTGATCCAGAGATCAGTGTAAATAGTGGCCAAATGTTTCTTTGGCAAAAGATAGACAATTCATGGTATGGTATCTACGGAGATCATGTCTTGAAGTTTTCTATTGTGGAACAAGATAAAAATGCAACGGATGAAATTGGAAATATTCAATTCTTTTCTTTCCCTGAGTTTAATAAATGGGAACGACAGGTTTTCAGGCTTGATGATAACATTGCAACGATCCTGTCAAGTCTTTCCAAAGATCTCATCCTCTCAAAATTCATGAAAATGTATCAAGGGCTACGAGTAATGAGACAGGAGCCTGAGCAGTGTATGATTTCCTTTGCTTGTGCAAGCAACACAAATATAAGCATGATTCGAAGAATGCTCGGCAATGTTTGCAGAAAATTTGGCAACAGAGTAATCGTAGATGGAAAAGAATTCTTTACATTTCCTACTGCGAATCGATTGAATAAAGTGACTAACAACGAATTACTTTCCTGTGGTGTGGGGTATAGGGTCAAGGCAATCAGAGCGGTAGTAGAAAATATTGTTTCTGACAGCATAGATCTCAGGGAATTAAAACGTGCAAAATATAGTGCTTCAAAAGAAGAACTAATGAAAATATATGGCATAGGCAACAAGATTGCTGATTGCATACTATTATTTTCGCTGGAAAAAACTGATGCTTTTCCTATAGATATATGGATCACTCGTGCGATTTGTTTATACTATCAATCGCTCCTCACAGGGAACAAAGAACAGAGAAAGTACAGGGAACAGCAAATGCCTAAAATGAATGAAAAATTGGTTTATCGGTACAAGTATGAAATCCTTTCTGAGGTGATGAGAAGTTACTTCGGAGAATATGCAGGTTACGCTCAACAATATCTTTACTACTACATGCGAAATAAGGCGGCGAGAAAATGGTAAGTAATTAGCGAACAAGCAAGAGGGGCAGCTCAGAACTTAAATTCACAATTTGTAATTATCCGTTACAAGGCTCTCTCATGAAGGCTTAAACGTATGAAAGAAGTCTTATTAATAAAATTTGTATATCTAAATGGCAGGCATCGTATGATAGACAAAAAAAAGCGATCAGCTGTTCTACTTATCTCAACCTACCCCAACGAGGAGTCAATAGCAGAAATATCAAACAACTTGATAGTTGCAAAAAAACTATGCGCTTGCATAAGTCTAACAAAGGTTAGGTCCATCTACTATTGGAATAACAAATTGGAAGACCAAGAGGAGTTCATGGTTTTTTTTAAAACTACGAAATTGCGCTCAAATAGTTTAAAAAATGAAATTAAGAGACTTCATCCTTACGACGTGCCAGAAATATTAGAGATAAAGCTGGATGATGTTTCTGAAGATTACCTATCATGGCTAGTACAAGTCACAACGATGCCAGCGGCCGCAAGATTGTACAAGTAAGAAAGCTGGAATGGAATGCTGTTGGTCATCCAGGTGAACGCAAATGGATAGCATACCGGAGCAATGCGACAATTCCACCCAGCGATGAAACCCTTAATCCAATATCTGTCGACGAGTCTACAGCAAAGATCTTTGCGCCATGGGCCTCTGCTGAATTTAACAGTTGTATCACACTGTTTTCTTCAACACTCTTGAAGATCGAGTCTGAGAATACTAGGCATTCTATAGCGTTGTTTGATGCGGCATTAGAGACCTCTTCCATACCCATGGAATATTTGATTTCACCTTTGTGAACAAGACGCATTATCTCATCCAAAATCGAAGAGACTGTCGCCAATTTACTAGAATACATTGACTCTTTCATAGCAGCAGAGCGAAGAAAGACAAAAATTCCGTCCTCTCCGGCAACATCTACACCATCAACTACCGAAACTAGTTCTTTGTTAAGCTGATATTTGGTGACAAGTGAATTGTACAGTCTTCGTTTAGTCTCTCCCGGTCCAAATATAATCATCCTTCTTTCATCTTGGTCGTTGCCCTCGACCGTCCTTCTAGATATACTGAAAATAGTTCTCACTATCTCTCCAAAAAATACATCTATGCTTGTATTGTTTTTTACTGATTGCTCATATCTCTTGCCGCTTTGCCCTGAATAGATATTTGGTACCACGTCTAAGTGTGTCCCAAGTACGCTTGCGACCGCCGCTTCTTGTGTATCCACTGCTACTAAAACGAAAGTCGCATTACTTGTCGATTTTTTTAGAATACCGATTTCAGTATCTTTCCATTTCCTATGTTTGTCAATCACTATCATGTCTCCTAACTGCACCGTTAGGGAATGATGCGTTCCCCTTGGCACTAGATCATGGTTTGAGTTTGTAATCGTACCGCTTAAGCGTACTCTGTTGACAACATCATCAAGACTTATATTCTCCACATTTATGGAGAGACGTACGCTGATGCGATTTCCTTTGTCGGGCCTAGCATACTCTTTAACTTGCTTTATAACTCTTGTAGTATCAGCAGTCACATGATTTCCAGGCTCTATTATCCGTCGCAGGCTGAGAAGGTCATCTGCGTCATCTGGGATAGCAATCATCGCTTTGCCCGAACTGCCTTTTACTTCCTTACTGATCATGATTTATTATTATATCATTTTTTCATTTGCCAAAGATGAGGAAGAGGAGGAAGATTTGTTGTCTTCTTTATTATGCACTGATTTCAGATAACTGTCTACCCATTCTTGAGTTAATACACCTGATTCGACTAGGTTTACCAGTGCGTTGGCTGATGCAAATCCCTGTACTCTGCCCGATTTTTTTCTAATCTGCCTCCATTTAAGCTGAGTGTTACCGCTCTTTGAAGAATATATTATTCCAAGTATTTCCTTGGCGTTGACAAATGTCATTTCGCGGATTTTCTTCAAGGTTACCTTGTCCACCGCTTCAATATAGATTGCACCAGGGCCTTCTTCACGTTCTGGGAAAACCTCATAGTCTCTAAGATAACTGTCAGGGATAAATGACCTGCAAGTGCTTACAATTATGAACTTCCTAAAATTTTCTAACGAAGCAGCAGTTTGTATGTTAACCAATATATTTATGGAAACTATTCAGCCATTTATCAATTTTGTGACTTTTTGAGAGTTCAACAGCCACTTCGAGATTAGCAGATTTGGACAAACTCCTAACTCAAGATCTACTTCATTGATAACTCAGCAGGGCTAGTTTCGTCATTGTTTGTCCTAGCCAATTATAAAATGTTCGAGCATAAAAACAAAGGTGTCACCAGATACCTGTGATTAGTCTTGATATGGTCAAATGCACTATTATTTATGTAAGATACACACATGCTTAATTGGCTCTGACGGTTTTGTCGTTTTTTTGTTTTTCATTTGCGTCCTGCCATAAATAATGGAAATAATCCTTTGCGAAGCTGGCTAGTCCAGTGTGGTCAGCCCAAATTGCAATTGGCTCATAGCTACCTTTCTCCATTCTTCCTTCGCCCAGTAAAATCATGACTTGTCTTGTATCTCCAATTACTCCTCCTCCAAACATGTTATTCTTTAGCCTAACTTGCGCAATTCTAGACAAGGCCCGTACAGTTTCTGGATTTGTTCCTTCCGAAGCAAGAACAGTAATCTTTACACCCTTCTCATATAACATTCTAAGCATTGGTTGTACTGGTTTTGCTAACTCTTCGGTAACTTGAGGCAAAGCTATGAGTAATTCTTTTTGACACATCTGTATAATCTCGTTTACTTTGGCTGCAATGTTATAAATTCCTCGTGCCACCCAGATCTCAGGTCGCTCCTTGGTGCCGCTTTTTTCATATATCGGCATCAACTCGCCTAGAACTAAGGTTTCATTGTCTTTGATTCCACTTTCTATCCGCATCCGCATAGCCTCAAGTGCAGTCAATGGTGACTTGGGAAAGAATTTCTGTGGTCGAGAGCTACTTGATTCTAGCCAGCCTTTGTCCTCTAAGCTGTTTAGAACCTCATAGATCTTCGAATATGGAACTCCCGATTTCTTGCTTATATCAGACGCAGTCATAGATCCCGTTTCTAAAAGCGACAGGTATACCTTAATTTCATACCCTGTCAAGCCAAGGCTTTCCATTGCTTTCCTTGACTTTTCGCTAACACTCATTTATTTACGAAGAAATTGAAGGCGACCTGTATTATAAGCTTGTTTTATTGAAGATTTAAATGAATATGTATATTTATACTCATCAATATATTACTATGCAACTATGCCCTCGAAGAATGCCTAGTATGAAAGCCCCCGTTACATCCACAAACAAATATGAACTGGTAATAGCTAAGATCTATCAGTAAAGCTCGACTACTACGATCAGATAAAGTTTTTATTGATAGCATTCTGCATTAGGTGAAGTAAACTAATCACCGTAGGAGTGGTAAGGTTATGTTTATATATAAATGGGATTTCTAAGCTTTACGATACAATAAATAGGTAATTGACATGGAATTAATACAAATTTCGAATCTTTCTAACAAGAGTACGGTTGACAAGAGAACGATAAGGTATACACAAAGTATTTGTCCAGACTGCAATATGATCCTTGACGCGGAAGTCTTTGAGAGAAACGGTAAAGTATACATGCTAAAGACATGTCCTACCCATGGCGAATGTGAGGAACTGTATTTCGGTTCGTATGACATGTACAAGAGATTCAGTACTTATTGGATCGACGGAAAGGGTGCACAAGCTCCAAATGTCATGATAGACAAATGCGCGTGCCCAACTAACTGCGGACTTTGCACCAACCATCTCTCACATTCTGGACTTGCTAATATGATTATTACCAATAGGTGCGACTTGACATGCTGGTATTGCTTTTTCTATGTGAAGAAAGGTCTCGAGGGTGCATATCTGTATGAGCCAGACCATGAGCAAGTCAGGGCCATGATGAAGACGTTAAAGGCTCAGAAACCGATAGCAGGAAATTCGATTCAGATAACGGGCGGAGAGCCTATGCTGAGGGACGACATCACAGACATTATCAAAATCATGAGAGAAGAGGGTGTGGATCATGTTCAGCTAAACACTAATGGGATAAAGCTTGCGTTGTCCCCGGAGACAATGAGACAAACTAGAATGGCTGGTGTAAATAATCTCTACTTGTCGTTCGACGGCATCAGTGCAAGAACGAACCCTAAAAATCACTGGGAGGTTCCATACACGCTTGAATCTGCCAGAAAATGTGGAATGACTGTCGTATTCGTCCCAACTGTGATAAAGTCAATCAATGATCACGAGTTAGGCGGTATTATTAACTATGCTCAAAAGAATTTGGATGTTGTTCATGCAGTCAATTTTCAGCCCGTCTCATTGACAGGAAGAATGACTAAACGCGAACGCGAAAAATACAGAATAACTATTCCCGATTGCATTGAGCGAATTGAAGAGCAGACTGGTGGGGAAGTGACAACGGATGCATGGTTCCCAGTCCCATCGTGTATGCCCATGACGGATGTCATTGAAGCATTCAGCAAGAAGCCAAAATATGAGCTATCAATTCACTTTGCATGCGGAGCAGGTACATACGTTTTTGAAGACACCCAGACAAAGAAGCTAATACCATTGACTAAATTTGTGGATCTGAAGGGGTTGCTTGAATACTTTGAGGAGAAAGCAGATGAAATCAAATCTGGCAAGAACAGGTATTGGACAATGTTGGAAGTTGTACGAAAGCTCAATCAGTTTGTAGATAGAACAAAGCAGCCACACGGCCTAAACCTAGCAAAGATGTTCTCAAGTATTCTACTCAAGCGCAACTTTGATTCAGTTGGCACGTGGCATGTAAGATCTCTATTTTTGGGAATGATGCACTTCCAAGACAAGTATAATGAAGACCTTGAAAGGCTACAACGGTGTGATATACACTATCTTACACCGGATCTAAGGATTATTCCTTTTTGCGCCTTCAATGTTATTCCGGAATGGTATAGAGATAGAATCCAAAAGAAATTCAGCATTCCAGTAGAGCAATGGGAAAAGGCTCACAACCAGACCTTGGAAGCAGGTCTATACAGAGGCCTAATGAGGAAAAATAAACCTGAGGCTCAGATGGGTTGTGCACTTTCAGAAATGCACAAATCTGCTAGTGAGACTACAGAAGACAACCACATAGGAGTAGAACTTCGCAACGGCATGGCTGGTGCTTAAAACAAACCATCTCCTTTCTGTTCTCTCAAATTTAAATTTTGAGTCGGGCCCCATACGCATATTCTAGATCATAGACACCAAGTCTCGATCTACCGTGCCTTAAAACAAGACATCCATTTGACCACAAAAATTGAATATTTAGATCGAAGTTGTGATCATCGAGTCTGGTTGGTGGACTGCCAACTATATATTTACGCGCATTTAGATGTATCAATGGGCATAAGAGTGCTATCGAGCTCTTGGCTTAATTGCTATTATTGTCTTTGTGACTATGTCAGGTTTATAGGCGTCGGGACTAACAGCAAACATCCTTATTGTATTAGGACCAGGAGACAGCGTTTGGGTATCATTGTCCTTCAAGTCAATTGTAAATTTACCTATAGTTCCCGATGTTTGTTTAGCAATTCCACTGATGGCAATATTCCCACTGCTGTTAGACAAATAATAATTTACGGTAGCATTATTGCTAGGCTTACCATCTACACTAACTTGTACCTGCATGTTAAATGGCTGACCAATCCTAATGAATCTGGGGATATCATTAATGTTTTGAAGTGAAGCCAATTTCGGATGCTCGTATTTTGCCCAATATCCTAAAGGAAATGGATACGATGGGTCGCGGAATGCCTTAAGTGTAATAACTCCACCAGACGGGTTATAACTATCCAGATAAAATGGCCCATTCCCGATTATAGCATTGTTGTGACGTGTTATCCAGTTAATGCTAGCATCATATCTCTTCTCTGCTTCCTGTATAGTCACAATACCTCTTAATGCATTTGGAATGTAATGTTCAGCCTTCATTTTTTGAAGTTCGTCTTTTATGGCGTTTGCGTGAGACGGAATTATGAGCGAAAGCCAATCTACACCCTTGGAGGTTGAATCTGTCCTTGAGAAGGTGAATTTCCCGGCAGTCACCAGTCGCTCTGATGCGGCAGTTATTTCCCAAGGCTCGCCGGCCCACACTGCCGCGGATCCTCCGATCTCCTTATTGTCAAAATGCCAAAAGTCAATGTACGACTCTACTCTGTCATTTGCAACGAACCTAATACCTTTATCGTACTTGATGGCCTGAGCGGCTTGACTCGTGTATTCAGAATCTGTTGTTTTGTCACTAGGTCCAGTGTTTGTGCCCCATTCATGACCAAAATAGTATGAATATAGCAGATCTCCTTTATCCATCATTATACCATTATGCCATTTGCTATACTTCAGATCATAGGTGACTTTACTAGTAGCCATCGAACCGTTACTATTATTAACAGCCTGGGCCCAATTTTGGTCACGCGGATTCCATATAATGGCATTATTTGAAATGGGAATTTTTCCATTAGGTCCATTAGTTTCAATTGATATCCACGGCGTACGGACAGGCGTCACCTCTCCCGTATAAGGATTAACAAAGGTTGCAGGATCTCCTATATCTGCAGCCTCTATCACACTGTATCTGTCCTTGAATCCTGCTATACCATTCCATGCGCCTACATAGATCTCTTTCATCCCCACATTGATTGTTGAACTATTGTCTGCCAACCTGCTATTAATTAAGGATAGTCGTCCTGGAATTCCAGCTCCAAAGTCATTGATCAAACCAGTGACTTGTCGTGACGCCACGTATTGGTCAAGTGTAGAGGCTACAAACACTCTAACAGATTCTTGTATTCCTTCACTTATAGCAGTGCGCAGGAGGTTGTTGCGTTCATTTTGGGAACTGAAATTCCCGAACGATATTCTTTGTGTAAGATCATCTAATGTTGCGTTTTTGTAGTTCCAGAATGAGGGGTTTTGATTACCGGGCATTTGTGCGCTCCACGGGGCATACATCTGAGCTGCAGTACCTGGACTGTACTTTGCAAATCCGGAGGACTGCCATAATTCAGGGTAAATATTCCATTTTATATCTTGAGGATCAGATCCATATATCATAGTATTTGCCTTGTTTAGATCTCCGTAGTCCCTCACAACATTGAATCCTAGATTCTCTAAAGCTGAAGCTACAGCCTCGCCTACTGATTTACTATAAGAAATATCCTGACGGATCAGAATTTTGATTGTCAGTGGTCGCCCAGCGTAAGTCCATTTGCCACTTCCAATGTCCTTGTTAGCCCCTGCGCGCGTAAGCGCTTCTGCTATCATTTGTTGTGCCAATTCAGGACTATGTCTGAAACCAAATGATTGAACAGTATTAATCACGTTGAGATACTCTGGCGAATAAACCCCAAATGGATCGATTCGTGTGCTTCCATGACCTTTCAGAATCTCGTTTACTACGAAATCTCTGTCTATCAAGTAATTCATAGCAAATCTGACCTCTCTGATAGAAAATGGATTCAGCTCACCACTAGTATTTCTCGCAGGTGCAGGATTCAATAGAAGATCCATAAAACCGCCACTGGTCTCATACAGCTTGACATTAGGATCGCTCTGCACGTCTGAAACTACTTCCAGTGGGATGCTAAAAAAATATGTGTCAATTTTATGCGACTTTAGATCCTGAAGAGCCAGGTTCTGATCAAGATAGCGTATGAAATTTACTTGATCGATAAAAGCACCTCTCTTTTCAGGTTGGGCGTTAACATGTAAAGCCAAAAATACAGACGCTAATAAGAAAAATCCAAACAACATACCCAGAGAAGCAAATTTGCGCACAAGTCAATCACACGATTTCTTCAATATATTTATTCACTTTAATGATCAAGCATATATAAAAAAATCGCATCTGGATCTTTTGACAGCGTCTGTTGTTGCCGAAACAGTGCTTGCCGAAAGTTATACTAACTATTTAACCATTATCTAGCTTGACGTTATATTTCCGTGAGACGCGACAAAAGATATGTGCGAACCATTGTAGGAAACGTTGAGTCAGTTTAGGAATATTTTAAACTGCATTGTCAAGTGCGAGATGGCTTTCGGATCTGGGGGTTTAGATATCTACTCGACAAATATTTAACAATATTCCCGCTCATTCGTATACTAGGTTCAGAATATGAAATATGGTTAGGTAACACATCTGATATTCCTATTTCGTCTTGTACCTCTCTCGTAATATCACAGTAAATGCTGGTCGGATAGGACGTTGCTTTAATATCTGTTCCTTTTTTAATCCACTTTTGAGTAATAGAACCAGAGTCGCTAGATTTTTCCCAAGTAGGATCATTTTCCACAATCCATCTAGGAACCCTTGCTATAGGTGGTGTCATATACTTCCATTCTGACGTTAATCGTTTAATTAAGATTATGCAACCAATAGGAGCGTTATTTATAAATAAATATTCTTACACCAACGTCTCATTGCAAAAAGTCAGCTGTAGCCGCTTGATTTTTAAATAATTTTCTAAAAAATCGAGAAGAGATGAGGAATTATAGTGGTTGGGACATCAAGAAATACTATTAATCATAATGTTTATATAGCAAAATAAAATATTTATATAAGATGGCGGGCATCGCCTAAGATTTTATGGTGAAAAATTTGGTAAAAGATATTTCAATGTTTAGTAATAGATGTCCACGCTGCGGGAAAGGTCCAATGGTTACTGATAATTCTAGCGGTGAGATGTTTTGTGGAAATTGTGGATTTGTAGTAACTGAAAGAATTGAAGAAATGGGCCCTGAATGGCGTGCATTCTCAAAGGAGGAGCACGAGGATAGAAGTCGGGCAGGAATCCCGACATCTCTTGCTATGCATGACATGGGACTCGCCACAATCATTGGACCGGTTGATAAAGATGCTTCAGGAAAACCGCTGTCTGCATCGATGAAAAGTACCATAGAAAGACTCAGAACTTGGGACAGTAGGAGTCAAGTTCATGAGCCAGTGGATCGCAACTTTAGACAGGCATTCAGTGAGCTAGATAGATTAAAAGATAAGCTCGCAGTAGGAGACGCCGTTATCGAAAAAGCTGCCTACGTGTATAGAAAGGCTCTTGAGAAAGGATTAGTTAGAGGGAGATCGATTTCTGCACTAGTAGCTGCTGCGCTGTATGCTGCCTGCAGGGACACGGAAACACCAAGAACACTTAAGGATATAGCTAATGCTAGCAACATTAAGAAAAAGGATGTCGCAAGATGCTACAGACTATTGATAAGAGAATTGGATCTAAAAATGCCGGTGGTAGATCCCGTGAAATGTGTTGCTAGAATCGCAAGCAAAGCTGGACTATCAGAAAAAACTAAGCGGAAGGCACTTGAAATATTAAAGAAAGCTGAAGAAGGTAAGATCTCTGCCGGAAAGGATCCAATGGGCTTAGCTGCTGCCGCGTTATATGTAGCTTGTGTAATGAATGGAGAGAACAAGACGCAAAAGGATGTTGCAGAAGCAGCTGGTGTAACAGAAGTTACCATCAGGAACAGGTACAAAGGACTAAAGATGCATCTAAAGCTTTAGAGCACGATACTAATCTAGGTCTTCTACGTAGCAGATCACGGAGATCACTGGATACTAATCCATGGTGCTTTGGCAACACCATTTACATATGCCAAGGTCTTAGGTCAGCAAGTCTAACTGTCACTTGTCTTATTTCACTAGTCATTGGATTTCTATAGCAGATTCATTAAATCCCATCTTAATCAGGTAGCCTTTAACATCATCTTTATGATCACCTTGTAGCATTATGAAACCATCCTTTGCAGTTCCTCCACAAGCAAATTTGCTCTTCAAATCTTTGACAATATGTTGAATATCGCTCAGTTTAGGATCGATACCTTCAATCATCGTTGTCGTCTTAGAAAATCTCCTGGTTTCTAAACGGACAACAATTCTTGCGTCTTCTTTATCTAGTTCTCCACAAGCACATAAATCATCTGGCAGACCACATTTTTTACATATAACCGCCATCTTTTAGTAAGCTGATCTTCTAATCTCCGCTTATTAAGCCTTGCCTGCTTTGGAGCTTTAGTGATTCTCATATATTGTATAGATATTAAAGGTAGATAGACTCAAATAACTCTCTAACACCACGAAAAAAGAATGCTAAGATGGCTTGAGCCTATGTGCTGACCTGCAATATTTTTATGGACTTATTGTGTCCAGAACTACACTATTCCAATCAGTATGGTTATACCATCAATGTATCGAACAGAATATATTTAAGCTTCCCAAATAGCTAACTGCGTACAAAAATGAGCAGCAAGAAGAAAAATGCTCCCTTACCGGCCTCTAGCGCTGGACTATTGAGATTCTTTGAAGATGAAACGAGAGGAGTTAAAGTTAAGCCCGAATTAGTATTGGGCCTTGCTGGAGGCCTAATAGGAATATCAATTCTAATTAGAATTCTGTTTCCTGTTTAATATATATATTAAATGTTTAGAGACAGACCCGACAGTGTATCGAACATTCACAGACGTTGGTCATTTACAAGAATAAACCCCTCATCTTACAAAGTTTCATATTTAGTGTACCTATCCGCAGGTGCAGCAATTATAGCTCTGCAACTTGGGATTTTTGAGAATCACGCAAATTTTTTGCGATCGCTGTTGCTAGGAATGATAGTGCTTACGGCTGCGATTTTTCTTGATTTTTTTGTGCTTTATGGATCCCCTCTTAATAAAATTTCAAAAGTTGTCCATGTGTCCGCTTTTGCAAATGTTCTTTGGTTGCTAATAGTTTCCGCTGGAGCACTATCTGACATAATTTTTTCGAAAAATGGACAATCAGCGAATTACTTTTTTGAAGGTATGTCAATAGCCATTGGGCTTCGTATCGGTATATTTACATCTGTCTTCGGTGCAAGGCTTTATAGGGCTATAGCTGCTTCAGTTATACAACCACTCGTTTTTTTATTTGTTTTCGAAAATTCGCCTTTCTTTCCTAATGGTTACATACCAGACTCAGTCGGAATTGCATTTGGCCTACTGCTTATAGCAATCGCTATAATCTGGACAAGAATCGCAGATAGGTCAGGAAGGCCAAATGTTCACAGCACATTTAGACTCCTACAGGCATTTCTTGCTGCTTGGACTGAAAATAAGACAAACGACATGGAGAGAATTGTCGAGGAAAAATCGTACGAACACGTGATTACAACATATATTATGAGACTCAAACCTGAAAAATCCAAACAAGTCTCAGTTGTACTGCCCCAGGTTCATCCTGGGCCATTCAGCCCAATTGGCGGAAGTAACCTGCCTTACGTTCTGTATGCTTTCTTTTGTAAAACTGCACTAGTGCTGCACAGTGCAACCGATCACTCGTTTAACATACCCTCTAAAAAAGAGCTTCAAAAATATATTGCAACGTTATCAAATTATACAATACTGGAAGTAGGTAGTACTTGTAGCATGCCGGTGGGAGTTAGAGTTGGCGAATGCAGTGTAACAGGAATTGCTTTTGGCAAAGTAGTAATAGTTATCCTTTCGATGGCACCCAAGGGTATGGATGACGTGCCTGAAGTGGTGGGAAGAGAAATACAACAGTATGCTTCACAACTGGGAATTAATCAGATTCTTGTTGTAGACAGCCACAATGCAATGGGCAATGTGCTAGGAGATTATGAGAGTGATAATTTGGTATCAGCCGCGAAGCAGTGCCTGGAAAAACTTAAGCAAGCAGAACAATATAAATTCAAAATAGGGTTTGCTAATTCAAATGGTAGTTATCCCACCTTACCGATAGCGGGCGATCTCGGCCAAGGTGGACTTGCGGTATTAATCATTGAAGTAGAAAAGAAAACGTATGCATTAGGTTGGGCAGATTCGAACAATATGGAGAATGGTCTCCGTGAATACCTCATAGATGAACTAAACACCAAGGGAATAAAAATGCTTGAAATCTGCACATCTGATACACATTCTATATCCGGCAAGAGGACACGTCAGGGCTACTATCCTTTGGGTACTATCAGTGCTCACAGTGAAATATCAAATATGCTTTTCAATGTATCGAATAGATCTATATTTAGTGCGTGTGTGTCTAATTTTGAGCTCCTATTAGCCAAATCGAAGATCAAGGTCATGGGAAAAGATCAATTCAATGATTATTCCTGTGCGCTTGACAAATCAATGAATATCACAAAAGTTTTTCTCCTAATAACTATAGCAATAGTTTTATCAATGCTAATAATAAGCTGAAGAAGCACATGATAAACCCTAAGGATACTGATCGTTCACAAGTGGATGGGGAGAGATTTGAACTCTCGACCACCTGTGTGTGAGACAGGTATCCTAACCAGGCTAGACTACCCATCCAGACATCTATAAGAACTACTATGCTCCTAGAAGTATTTACGCTCTCAGTTAATAGTATTCTTCTTTGTTCAGGTGGTACACGACTATATACGTAAAATAAATAACACTACAGTTCTGTATTTGGATGTTTTGAAATTGTGAATAACATTTTGGCATGGACATGGCATCTTTAAATGGAGTTACATGCATCATAATGCAATTGAATATCGGAAAATAAAACAATGATGCTTTGGTGGCATCCTGCTCATACCGATTAACACGTGATATCTTATGCTAACAAAACGACGTTGCTCCTATATGCTTCTGACACAGCGACTTAATTTACACATCTGCATACATAGAAAACTCATGTGGATGAGGTCTTACTGCAACTTCGTTGTGCTCTTTGGATTCGTATTCGATTATCATGTCGATAGTCGTGTCTCCTAATATTTCCTTCAAGAACAATCTATCGCTGTTTAACTCTTCATACGCCTCCCTTAGGCTTGCAGGTAATTGCTTAATTCCGAATTCTCTCCTTCGCGAGGCACTCATCTTGAATATATCTTCATCAACTGGATCGATTATGGGTGTTTTCTTTTTAACCCCGTCTAGTCCTGCTGCAATAATCGCAGAGAACGCAAGGTAGGGGTTACACGAAGGATCGGGAGCTCTGAACTCGATCCTTTTCATCCCTGCAAACTGCTGGCCCCTAAAATGGTGTGGGATCCTTATTATCGCAGACCTGTTACCTGTACTCCAAGCTATGTAAACAGGGGCTTCGTATCCAGGTACAAGCCGCCTGTATGAATTAGTTGTGGGAGCCACTATGGCTGCTAAAGCATATGCATGGTCTATAATTCCTCCACCAAAATAGCGGGCAAGTTGTGATATTTCTGCATATTTGTCACTAGAATCAAAGAACAAGTTCGTGTTACCTTTCCATAGGCTTACGTTGACGTGCATGCCTGATCCATTATCAAGGGCAATAGGTTTTGGCATCATTGTAGCAACCATATTATGTTTTTTCGCTATGTTCTTGACGATGTACTTGTAGCTCTGTACAGAGTCTGCTGCATTAACTAATGTGTCGAAT
>JBKPMK010000257.1:0-19055 GCA_046732115.1 Thermoproteota archaeon | reverse complement strand
TCTTCTACCATGAGTACTTGTCCATGATGATTTATCAGCTTTTGTCGTTGCTCTTCTGCAAGTGTATTAAAATCTTGTTTATGAAATATACAAAATCGCTTTAAGTCTGTGTCAAACCGGGATGGCATCGATAACTCATGTTCAACAAGTTTTTCTTTCTTATTGAGATGGAAAAATGGCCCAGCATCAGCAATTACCAAAACACCATCTTCTGCACGGTTAACTAGATTGTTGACAAAAGCCATATGATCATCTGCATCAAAATGTCCCTTTATAGAATCCATTACTATAAGGGAATCCTCATATTTTTTCGTCATATCCTTATCATTGTCGGCAGCAAGCAGGGTCTTTTTAAGACTATCAGCAGTTTCATAATGCGGCAGTATGAGGACAGTCTTATTTTCTTGCTCTATCTGTGTTTTAACATGTTTTGTATATAGTTCTCTTAACACTCTTTGATTTGGATAGATAATGAGGTGATGAGCACCACGTTCTGATTGGTTTATCTGCTCTAAAGCATCATCAAGATGATAATTGCGTATATCATTTTCCCGCGGCATCAACACAGCATCTGCTACCAATGATACATAAATAATATAAGCATTACAGGAGATATTTCTAGCAGTTTATGGAGAATCTGCACTGATCTTCTCTACTACATTATTTAACTGCTGTATGGAAAATGGTTTTTGAAGGAATGCGTCTACCTTGATATCTGGTAATATGTTATGAAATTCTTTGTCATTAATCTCAAAAGCACTCATAAGCATCACCTTGACTTTTGGATCGCATTCTTTTACTTTTCTTATAAATTCATAGCCATTCATGCCAGGCATCCTGATATCAGAAAGAACTATGTGATGGTAATCTTCTTTGGAGGCTGAATTAAAATGTGCTAAAGCTTCGAATGGATCTGTAAATGTACAGACTTTGAATTCTTGTCTTTGTAAAGATTGCTTAATTATATCAACAATAGTATTCTCGTCGTCAACTGCTAGAATAGATTTATTATTATTTCTATTAGGAGTAGAAGCCGAAGAGGTCATATCGGCATCTATTGCTTTAAGAGTTGATAGATATAAGGATTTTCCATTGAGGTCTACAGTTACCAGAGTATGAACCAAACTTCATTACAATAAAAGTCTATATTTTTGACTAAAGTGATATTCCTGCAGCATAATTGAGAGGATGGCGACATTTGCATTTACTACTGCTACGACCATGTATTGAAAATTCATGACTACAGGTACGATAGCTGCAGATTGGCTCTATTAGTTGACCATACACATCAATGACCATTATTTGCTGCCCTGCTGGTGGTTGTTCTATTACTCTTGTAGCAGGTGGGGAATATTTCTTTAGAACTGCAGAAGTTCCTATCTGTCGCTCAACTTTCTCTGTCTTCCAATGACAGCTATAACAATATCCGCACCTCACACAAGTAAATTGGGTTCTACTATTACAGGAGACACATTCTTTGTAGATTGGTATTGGAGTATCTCTCAGGTATTCATGTTGTTGTGAGCAATTACTTATTCCCAGTCACCATCGGTACTAGATCAAGAGTAAACAGGAAATTCGGGGAAACACCATTACTATTCTAATTTTCCCTCTGTCAATGGTCTTATAGGAACTTGCTCTCTTCTTAGTTTGAGTTTATTGAATATATCCGCAGATGATTGCTCTTCCTTCATATCTATACCCATTTCGCTCTTTAGCACATCTTTTCCTTCTCTTGCACCGATAAGTATTATCTGCGCACTTTGATAGTCTATAAATTTTGTATCTCTTCCCAAAGATACAAAGTTCTCATTTTCGTTAAATTGGTTTAGAACTTCCTGTGGATATTGTGGAGGCTCTTCTGTAGTAGGAAGATTTGATGATTTAGGTATTTTGGGATTGATTACCGAAATAACATAACTTGCTTCTTTTTCAATTCCTAGTTCTTGCTGAGCTTCTCCTGGCTCTTTTGGCAATTCAAGGACATATGCTAATTCTGTATGATTTTGATGCTTTACAATAGCGTACTTTCCTTCTCCAACTGGTCTTGCAGCATCACCCTTTCTGAATTCATCGGATAAAAGTTCTCTTGTAAGCTCGTTAGCATCTTTAAAAATACCACCAACTCTGGCCCAATATCTTTCTGATCCTCTAGCTTCTGTTTTTCTGACTTCAGGAAGAGATTTTTTACCTATAACGAAAAGCCTGTATAGCTGGCCCTCTTCTGGCGCAGTTACCATAAAGAATCGCCGAACATCCTCAATACCCTTTACTTCTTCGGCCCCCTTCTTTGGCCTATAGAAGAAGTATATGTC
This sequence comes from Thermoproteota archaeon, assembly GCA_046732115.1. Classification (GTDB taxonomy): domain Archaea; phylum Thermoproteota; class Nitrososphaeria; order Nitrososphaerales; family Nitrososphaeraceae; genus JAFAQB01. The sequence continues at coordinate 16,740 of JBKPMK010000257.1, read as the reverse complement.
TCCTTGCTCTAGAATCTCGACTTCGTTAACCTGTTTTTGTTGTCCTTCTGGTTGACTCATATCTCACTCTAGCTCTCCTAATTTATTAAAAGCGACAATTGACATTCTTCACAAAAGTAGTATAGCTTATCAAAATCATAAGATAGTGTCATTATATCGTAGCAGCGAGGACAATCTATTTCTGTCTCCATGTCTGGTTCCCGTTCAGTTTGCAGATACTGTTGCTGCTTGCTCATACCCGAGAAGTATTTTTATTATCATCCTTATTATAGTCTGAACCACGAAATAGGCAGGGGGAGAGTAGTAGTATAGTACTTAATTAGTACGGTACTTTACCACCCCCTCCCTGCCTGCTAGTATCTAGCCTCGTTATATATCAGTCAAAGTAGACTAAGCATCAAATCAAGAAAAATTATGTCTCATGTCAGCAATTTGCAGTTAGAGGATTTACCGGGAGTACAGCCGCATCTAATAAACAAGCTAAGACAAGCTGGTATACAATCGGTTCTGGATCTGGCTGTATCTATCCCTCAAGAGCTTGCGCCAGGAGGAGAAAGCAGCGATACAGAGACTATATCAGAATTGGTGCTCAAAGCTAAAAAGGCATTAGCTGACTCGGGGGCACTCATCAAAGAGTTCTCTACCGCTGACCAGGTGCTAGAGAGAAGGAAATCCCTGGTTAGATTTACTACAGGTTCTAAAAACCTGGATGATTTTTTAAAAGGTGGCGTGGAATCCCAGGCTATAACAGAGCTTGCTGGAGAATTTGGTTCAGGAAAAAGCCAGATATGTCACACATTATGCGTGACTGCTGCTAAAGGAGATCAAGGTCAAATTAACAGTATAATATTTGTCGATACTGAGAATACATTTCGGCCAGAGAGAGTTCACCAGATTGCTGAAGCCAGAGGACTTGATTCAGAAGAAATAATGAAAAAAGTATTTGTGTGTAAAATTGTAAATAGTGCTCAATTAGAAGCGCTGATAAGAAACCTTGGCAGGTCAATCGAAGAGTACAAAGCTAAACTTGTGATTGTTGATAGTATTATCTCACTTCATAGAGCAGAATATACAGGAAGAGAAACTCTGGCTGAAAGACAGCAGAGGCTTAATGTCATGTTACACAAACTCATTCGATTATCAGAGGTATACAATATAGCAGTAGTTCTCACAAATCAGGTCCAAGCCACACCGGATAATACTTTTGAAAATCCTTCAGTGAGGGCTGCTGGGGGAAATATTATGGGTCATGCTTGTACATATAGAATTTTCCTGCGAAAAGCAGGAAGAGATAGAGTGGCAATTATGGTTGATTCCCCCCATCATGCGTACGACCAGGTCAAATTCACAATAAGTGAGAGAGGCGTTGAAAATGCTGAAGTAAAGACACCGGTAGAAAGTAGTGAATCAGGGTGGTAGTACAATGAGCTCAAGTGAAATACCAAAGACTATTCTCCAGAAAGACTTCCCCGATCCACACACAATTCCAGCACCACCTTCCCGTCTTTTCAGCAACCAATTCCTCTTGTCACATTATCTGAATTAATCCCGGGGAAGTACGTATCTACAACTGCTAGAGTTGTTTTTGTTAGGACTGCAGAAAGACAGGATGCTCTTGGCAGCAAAACTATTTTTTCTGGAATATTAGAAGATTCTACATTCAAGGTTCCTTTTGTTAGTCACAGAATTTCATATCCTCTGATAAGAAATTCCATTTACAGATTCAATTCTTCTTATGTGCATGAATTTCCTACAGATAAATCTCTGCTAGTTGTGGTAACAGAACATACGAAGATTGACTCAAAAAATGTTGAAGATTACAGAGAGTATATTTGGAATCCAAAGATAGACTCTATAAAACGGCCAGTTAGAAATGTTAGTTTAAACGGAATACTAACTACTGTTTATAACAATTCTGGACTCATTAAAAGATGTAACAAATGTAAATCAATAACGTATGATACTTGTCCAAACAAATGTAGTCAGGAGGTATGGGGCTGGGATCTAAGAGTTTCTTCTAGGCTGTATGATGGCTCAGGCTCAATTAAGATGGTTTTGACAAAATACATAGCATCACGAGTACTGCACAGAAACTTAAGTGAACTAATTTTGCTTGCAACACAAGATAAACCCTTGACTCAAAACTTGCAACAACCCTCATCAGTTAAAATAAAAATTCCTGACAGTATAGAGATAATAGAAGCAGTAACAGAAAATGCTTCTTCCTACAGAAGTAATGGTAAACTTATTGTCACTGATGGAAGAAACCTGGTTTTCTTTCCTCCGGGAGAAGAGGAGGCTCACAAGTTCTCAGAACATATCAAGCGACCATTAAAGACTTTAGATATAGAAGAAAGAAAGATAATCAAAAAACTGATTGAAAAAGCACTTGACATTGGCATCAAAAGAGTTACAGGCATGAGAATGATGCAAGGGATCTACCTGCTTGAAGAACCGATTTCGTTATACCGCTGCGAAAGAGCAAAACTATACCTTGGATTTTCAATTAGAGTAAGTTTAATCGAAGATAACCAAGTCACAGTTGAGGCAATTCCACAAGCATACATAAGAGAGAGTGTGCTTGATTATGTGAAATTAAGAAGAAAACGAGGGGCAACTGCAAATGCGGTAGTACGTAATCTGTTAACCTATAGAAACAAAGTAATAGTTGCCCCATCTGGAAATTATGGCTGTATTGTTGAGGTCGTCGCAAAAAAAGCAGGAAGGCAGCAGGTTTCAGAAACTGACAATAGAAACCTCGTAGAATTCTGGAAGCAAGTTTATGGCATTGAGATTTCACCAGATGAAATTCCATTGCTTAAAGTAAAGATGATGAATAGTGAGAATGTATTTACTTATCCACCAAGTATGTGCTTTTTTGGCAGTGAATCTTTACTCATTTATGCTAATGTCCAAAGATTCATTGAAAATAAAAAGTATAGTCTAAAATCAAAGGTAGAGGAGGTTATTAGAAGAGCCGTACAGGAAGATCTCCAAATTGGCTCTGCCAAGCTAAAAGTCGAGGAATCATCTTCTTCCCCGCATTCTGGAGTACAAAGCCAGCTACTGCAGGAAATAAGACAAAAATTGTTTGGACGAAATGCTTCAGCAAGCCCTAATATGTACTGGTGATGCTAACACAACTGCTAGAGGAATAATCTCCCGGCCAATAGGTCGTATATACCTAAAACACGCGGCAAACGTAATTGTACATTTCAAGGAATTTTCCAAGACATCTGGCATCCCTTCATTTAAGGCCACGCTAATTAAGCATCAATACACAAAGACTCCAAAATCCGCTGTCATGTATGTACAAAAAGCCGGGGGAATGATGCTGCTGGATTGAGAGGCAACTACACATGGGAAGAATAACTCCATCATTTCGTCAATTATATGAAGAAATAATATCAGAGCTAAAGACAGAACTTCAAGCAGCACTTGTAGATCTGGGTCACAAAAGTGCGTTTGATCTGCTGCTAAAAGAAGCCTGGAATCCTGAGCAGGCAGCTATGGGAAATTCCACCTTACCAACAGTAAGTGATAAACTAAATGTCATGGCATCAATCCACAATAGAAAACTAATTGCTGCTTTATCCAGAGAATTAAAAGAAAAGGATGCTGAAATACAAGAACTAAGACAGGCTCTAAGGTCGCTAGATAATAAGCTAAACGAGTTTTCCATTCAAACGAAGAAGCAGCGGCTTGACGAAAAGTTGGGGGACTCGAGAATAGGTAGATTTGTGTGATAATATTTTTACGCTCTTGCGGCTTGGCAAGTATTGTCTTCTTTCAATTTCTCGATCATCTTTTTACGTAAAACAAATGCGATAACGGTAGTTCCTATAAACGTCGCAGACCAATAAAGCCACAAGTCTGTCAATATGCCTGATACCAACGCAGGCGCCAATGATCGAGCTGGATTCATAGAAGCACCGGAGATAAATGATAAGAAGAATATATCTAAACCAACGATTCCACCTATTGCTATTCCACTGAAGCCTCGCAGTCCTTTGGTATATACCACAGTTAGAATTACGGCCATCAATAAAGCCGAAGCCAAGATCTCAATTCCAAACACTACTGAGATTGGATATGAATGGTTGAAAGTGTTTGCGCCTAGATGAGCTTCACTACCGATAAAATATTTGACAAAAAGGCTTGCCAGTATCGCTCCAATGATCTCGGCAGTAAGATAATACCATATTTGATTGTGTCTGATATGTCCTGTAATAAGATAGCCTACACTAACGGCGGGATTAAAGTGTGCCATAGACACCTTTCCAAACATATAGACACCTATAGCCACTCCAACAGATGGAGCAAATGCAATAAATGGAACACCTAGCACTCCATTCATTTTAGCATCTATAACTACTGACCCTGTCGCAAATACAACTACAATGAATGTACCGATAATTTCGGCTAGAAATTTCCTTTGATTAATACCTAATCTGCGGGCTACTCTTAACAAGGTCTACCACAAGTTGTCTCACCCTTTGCTCGATGTCATCTCGGATTTCCCTTACCTTCTCTAATGATTTTCCTTTTGGGTCTTCTATTGTCCATTCTATTATATTATTGATGAAAAGCGTAGGACATGATTGCTTGTCCATGCATCCCATATTTACGCAGACATCGGAATTTCGTATCATGTCTTCTGTGATTATCTTTGATTTCTATTCGCTGATGTCTATGCCGATTTCTTTCATCACTTGTATAGTCACAGGATCAATTTGTCCAGCTGGCATAGTGCCAGCGCTTATGGCCAGATATCCTTCTGGAGGATATTTTCTGAAGAAGCCTTCGGCCATCTGGCTTCTACCTGCATTTTCCACACACAGAAATAGAACGGTCTTTTCTTTAGCTCTTGAGCCTCGAAGTGGCAGTTTCATTGATCGTTGTAGCCTACTTTTTGACAGCTTTTATTACGACACTAGAAATCGTTCTTTTTTCGTTATCTACTTGATCATCAGTGTATGCCTTTTCTTCTAGTACATCGACAGTTTGGAATCCTGCTTTTCTAATGCTATCCAGATACTTTTCCTTTGTTAACGCGCCATCAATACAGCTACACCATTTGTCAGAGTTAATAGAATCTTGGCTTATTTCTTTATCTGTAACCAAATCCGATATCAACATCCTACCACCGCCGCTCTTCAATATCCTGTGAATTTCTTTAAATGTAGCTACTTTATCAGGCGTTAAATTGATAACACAATTGCTTATAACAACATCTGCAGTATTATCTTCAACTGGAATCCTACTTTCAATGTCTCCCTTCACAAACTGTACGTTTGTATAGCCATTATCTTTCGCATTTTTCCTTGCTTTTTCTAACATTTCGTCTGTCATATCAACACCAATTACTTTACCTGTTTTTCCCACTTTGTTTGCAGCCAAAAATACATCAATTCCTGCCCCCGAACCCAAATCTACAATGGTTTCACCTTCTCCAATCTCAGCAAACTTAGTCGGGGCGCCGCATCCTACTCCAAGTACAGAAGCTTGTGGAATGGATTCTATATCTTTACTATCATAACCAATGAGTTTAGATGACTCGATGGCTGAAGGGTGATTATTGCTGTTATTATCATCGCTGCAACACTCGCCAGGCATGCAGCAACAATCATAATTACCAGTTAAAGCTATCTTCCCGTACCTTTCCTTTACTTTTTCTTTAATGAATTGTTCTTGCATCAAATGTGTTTACAAAGGAAACTATTTAAGTTGTCAAGAGAACCTAGGTAAACTAAGTGTACTTATGGAAACAATTGGAAAGAGACAGGATACAACAAAGTTACCTGTAGTCAATGATAAAGCATCATGTGACTTCAATGGTTATGATGCAGACATACTCATGAAAGAAACAGGCAAACTTAGGAAATTAATAACGAGAAAAGGAACACTTGAAATCCTAATTCCTCTATGTTGTACCACAAATCCAGTTAGATATATCAAGTTCAGACATACTTTGAAAGGATTTAGCAGCAATGAAGTTTAGTAGCAAATGCTAAAAACTTTTTTGGCTGCTAGGCTCAAGGAATTACAAAGAATCGGGGTATTGGAGAGAAAATCATATAATGAAACTCCTCCAAGAGTAGAATATAATTTAACAGATAAAGGACAAGAACTCGTGGAATCAATAATTAATTTGCTGCAATGGATGAGAAAATGGAGTTCAACTAAATGACGGAATAGCAGCTTGAGATCTCTATAAGATATGTTATTTATTTAGTTGTCCATTAAGCAACCAGTGATGACTATGGCGTAGGGTGGGGTGGGATGTTGCACCATCAATTCATTCCCAAGTTGAACTAGTTGCTTTGTGCCACCCTGTCCGTCCCCTCATGGTGTTTCAACGTATTATATTCACAATTCCTGGTTGTTTCAGCTGATAGCTCCACATGAGAATTGTTGAATTTGCTGACATGCTACAAGGATCGATAAATGAGAAAATAAAAGAATGTAAAGACAGTATACATCAAGCTCACGATCCAATATACAATAAGAGTCTAGAGGTTGAAATAGATACACTAGAATGGGTGCAAGGACAAATACAGCATCTAGTCATTAATAATGAAAGCAAACACACGAAAATACGGATTTGACCAGCTGCATTGGATGGCTTCTTGATGTTTCTATCGACAATGATCATGCTATCCTATCGATAAAGACAGAAGAGGATGGACAAATCCTTAAGCTTAAAGACGCTTACCACCCAGGATTCTACATATTACCTAGAAACGAATCTCTTTTCCAACTGCTATCCAGAGAAGAAGAGATAGCAGTTAGCTGGGAAGATAAGCATACAGATCTTTTTGACAGTAAGAAAACAAGAAAACTTATCCACATACGGCTACGGTTGTTAAGATATTATCAACCTCTACTAAAGAAGCTGGAAAACGATTACGCCTACTGCTACAATATATTCTCATGTGGACAAGGCTCTTTTTTTACAAAGAAGAGACTTTTTCGTTATTAGCTGGCGCTACTATTGCAATTGTACTCTTAATTGTATTTCTTATCAAATGGAGTAGTCTAAGTGAGGAAGTAAAGAGAAGAAGAAAGGAATTGGAAGAAGCAAACAGCGAACTTGAAACTGCAAATAAACAATTGTCATTGTCGAATGAGCAGCTAAAAATACGTGATAAAGTTCAACAAGAATTTATCAATATAGCAGCACATGAATCCTCTAGGAACTTTTTAGTATAGATATCCGATAAGAGAATATAATCATGATAAATGCTAATGTTATCCAAACCAAAAAAATTGAGGAAGATATCTGTTATGTGCTATCTTCTGCTCATAACAAATATCAGTTATTGTTTTTTCTTCTTTCCCTTTCATGTTCATACTGCTGCTTTAGGTAGCACCAATATTTGGCCAACCATGTTAGGCAAGTGCACGTGACAAATGTAAGTTATGGTTCCAGGATTGTTTGCTGTGAATGATACAGTGTGGATTTGTCCTCTCATCAGTTCAAATGTATCTACTCCTTGAACTTCAACTACATGGTGTGCACCTTGTACTCCTATGAAATGGAGGGTGACTTTATCTCCTTGGTTAACTACTATTTGATCTGGTGAGAATGTAAATGATCTAAAGTCCCAGGCTCCTACTTTATTCGGATCTGTTACCTTAAATCCTCCTCCCCTTGGTATAGTCGAATTTACAGGTGGCTGCTCTGCTGGGTGTGTAGGTGTATTCTGAGCACAGGTATCACATTTCATGCCAACATGTGTGTTAGTCATTCCATCAAGGTGCACTGTGTTTATCCAGAATTCTTTGTTAGTCGATTGATTTGGGCTAACTGTCTTTACTTCTTGTGCCATTGCTTTCTGTATGTTTTGGCCATTGTTTGTGCCAATAATCATAGCCGCTGTTACTACTAATGCGGCCATGATCGCCACAGCTATTAGCTGTTTTTGTTTTGAAGTTGTTGCTGTATATTTTTTTTGATTCATCTTGTTGATCTACTATTTCTGAATTCCAGAAATGAAATTCGTCTAATAAACTAAGATAACAAAATGTTTTCAATCGAAATTAAGTCTCAGTCTTTGCTTATCTCAAATAAACAAAGAAGGAAAGAAAGAAAAACATAGTTATTCTGTTTACAATCTGTAAAAGAAGATTAAAATAGTAACTGGATTAACAAATAATTAGGCAATAATGTGTAGTTCAAATCTATAAACGTCAAATATGAAAGCAACAATGCAATTATAGAGAGTGAACAGAATTTTGATATTGTAAAAAAGACAACGGCTCAGTTTTATACATTAGAATAATGAAGATGATCATCACAAGATAATAATATTTTCACAATTCGGTTACTATTATTGCTATTTTGTATTGGTACTAGTCTCACTGTTATTTACCTCACTTTCAATCATCTTTTTACCACTTCTGTCAGCGTAATAAAATCTAAACCATACCAAAATAGTGAAAAAAATAGCAGAACCAACATGTATCTGCGATCCAATATCTGGCGGCAAAATAGACAATGCTGCGATCTTGGTATTCTCTATTATTTCACCTATTATATAAACTGCAATAAATATCGATATTTGAAATTGAAATGCTCTTATATTCTTGGATTTTACTGCAAGCCAAATGAATATGGTAAGTGGTATTAATGATAAAATTAATGTGACATAACTCATAGAATTCAGAAAACTAGAGTTACTCCCTGTGATATCGCTTTCGAATATATTTATCATAGTTTAACCTCCTGCTGCCGTTTTTTCCTTGCATTCCGGATACTTACAAGATATGTTATCCCAAATACAAGCAGTACCGCCATAGACAATGGTTCTAGGAATCCTTTTGCCAGTAGCCTAAAGCCAGCTATTCCAGCAATATGATAGAAAACCTGTATTAAAATAAAACCAACGAGTACTGTTGTCAGTTTCAACAGATGATTATTATTGTTGTTATCCATACTCTTTCTTGATTTTAAAATGAAGAATATTGGAATTGCAGCTGCTATAAGATAAACAATAGCATCAACAAGATGATAATATAGATTTTGTACCATTTTTTAGGCTAATATTTTATAATGATGTGCATATTAAAAAGTACTTAGACGAATTCCACTTTTGAAATTCATACATGAAGTTTGTATCTATTCTTATTAAAAGAATGAAACTAATATCGCAGTAGAAAGGAAAATATGCTTAAACTAACAAAAAAATGTGAAAACAGAAGGCGACAACGACACACAATTCCTAAATTTCATAAGTTAGGAATACAATATGGGAAATTACTTGCAAGTAAACCTAAGGAAGAAGAAGAGCGATATTCATGCTGGTGTATTGTACTTATAGATGGAACTGGATTTGAAGCAAAAATTGTACATACAAGAAGATGAAAGTTCAAAATTCTAAATGATGAATATGGCGGAAAATATGATAACAAAATAGTGGATGCATCGGATGTTATTCGATGTAGAGTTGAGATTTGATGACGATATCAATAAACGAAGCTCAGTTACAATCCCATAGTAACTTTGGGTTGCAAGAGAAGAATGAAGATTTTAAACTGTGCATACTGGACTCAAATAGGAAGAAGAGAATACTGCTAGTTGACGATGAGATTGATATCTATTGTTCTTACCAAACAGTATTAGAACATGCGGGCTTCAAATGCATATCATACATAGATTCGATTAAAGCTCTGCAGGAATTCAGACCAAATTATTACGATTTGATTTTACTTGATATCAAAATGCCTGTTCTAAACGGATTTGAGCTTTGTGAAAAGATAAGAAAGATTGATAAGACAGTGCAGATAATTTTTATAACCGCTTTCGAAGGATACTATGGGGAAATTGGAAAGCAGCGCTATCCAGAGCTAATTGCTGATATTAATATCAACTGTCTTCAAAAGCCCATTGGAAATGAGGAGTTAATACAACTATTAAATGTGATAATAGCTACAAAGCATACAAATTAGAATCGTCTTCTAATATATTCAGCCTTGTTAGTTATAAGTCAATACAGTTTTTCTATAGGTTAGATATTCTCTTTCCTGAAGTTATGGTGAAAGGTTCTCCGTTGGTGCCATAGCATTATCAGGAATTTCTGAATCAGTTAAGATAAAAAATTAATTTCAGTGCATGAAGCTCTTTTCATTTACATTTGCGCTACTATCGGTAACTTTGCCAAGACTATTGTAGTTGTGTATATGAGCCCACTATATCCACCTTGCAAGCCACATTGCATAATATCTTGCCATATGATAACTAAGTCCTTGTCTCTTCGTCGCATGCTTGTAGATGATAGGAAGAATATTAACGTCAATTTAATACGATTTATGAATCATGGACCAGAGACTTAGGGTTCCTTTATGATGGTTGTACAGACCTAGTCGCAGATAGGGTAATTCAGACCGGAAGCCCTATTCATACACTATAATAGAATGTAGATCTTGAGTGCTTATTGCATAGGCCGTCAGAGGGATCTACGATTACTTTAAATCATTTGTTTTGCATATACTGATCGCGAGGAAGAGTAAGGTTGCAAAGCAGGGAGGCAAGTAGTTTAGTATCTGTTTTATTTGGGAGTATAAATATTATTGATCTGCAAAGTTGCTTCCGTATATATCCATAAACTTTTTGAATGTCACAGCACAGTTTGGTGTGTCAAAAATATAGCATGTTCCATTGATCTGCTCTACTATTATGTCTGCAGTAGCATTATCTTCTAGTCCATACTCATTTTCATTTTTGGTGTCATAATCATCTCTGACTACGGCATCTTTTCCACACATTGCACATTTGTTTTCATATACTAACAGACACTTTACCTCTTTCTGGATAAGTAGTCATATACTTCGACTTCGTTTCTTATAGGCTTATTTATAAAAAGTAGCATATAATTGACTCATTTATTCACTTTACGAATACGGTATATACTCCGTCTCTTTTTATCAGTTCAGATGTAGGGCCTGCAAGGTGATCGGTGACACTGAATTCTATTGTATGCTTTCCTATGGGCAGAGGAGACAAGAATAGAACATATCCATCAGCTATTCCTCTAGACGTGCCAGGAGGCCCAAAGTCAAACAGGCCTTGGACAGCGTTGGCTGGCACTGTTATATTGAAAAAGTTTGTTGTAACTCTATCCAATTTAGTTGGATCTATAGTTATTCCATCTATACGAACAACCGAATGATTAAAATCCTGCGGTGAAACAGCGCATGTTTTGAGCTCTTGATCGGCCTGGGAGTTAGATGCCAATTTGTTACTATATTTCTTAAATTCAGGATTATTTAACCAGCATGAGGACTGGGAGAGAGGAAAGAATATTGCCTTACCTTTTGGAATCCCACAGGAGTAACCCTATGTATGGTTATACATATAACTTGTTCTTAAACACATTTAGAACTGCAGGTGGGATAACGTTTGGTGTTGCATTTTTCATACTCTCAAAGACCATTCTGCATGCTCAACTAAATAAATCTATAATTACAATTGGAGCTGGCTTAGTTCTTCTGTTTGGAGCAAATGCTTCATCATTAATTATAGTGACTCTCTATCCTCCATGGGGTGTTATGTCAACTACTTTTTTGATAACGGGCTCATACCTTTTAATAATTGGTTTGGACTCTGCAGCATTTTACCTAGCAACAGATTCTTCATTGCGAAGAATAATTACAAAATCACCTCAGAAAGAGCATGATATTTTAAAGTCATTAGGTTATAGTGAGGCACAAGATATTGTGACCACAAAGGTCAAGGACTTGAGCAGAGAAGTATATGATGATATAGAATTAGATAGCCTCTTCTACATATCTTCTGAGCCTGCCAATATTCAGGAGTATATTAATGAGGTATTACTGGAAGTGAGAAGAGGAGGTCGGAACTTACTCCAGAAAGGAAAAGATAAACCATCATCTAACCAAGCCCAGAAATAAAGTAATAGAATCGCTCAACTCAGCCGGACAATATCTTGAGAATCCCCGAGATATAGATAGCACCGTAATCCGGAAGGTTTTTCATCAGTTAGGTATTCCTTCGCTACTCCAGTCTGACGTGACCGACCTTCGGCTGCTGCTTTGATTATATTGTCAAAGTAGCCAGCTAGCTGTGCTATAGTACAGTCTATGGCCCAATAAATATCGGTCTTTCCGTATTTAGCGCCCGGTATGCAATGGGCTATCGCATTCAGATTAGGTAATTGCTCATTGCTTACCCCATACTTGTACAACTCTACTAGTAGACCTCTATGTATGATTATATTTTTGTCCCTAGCCCTCTTTATATCAGCTAATAGGTTGGAATCAACCAGTTTAATTAGTCTGCAGCTTATTTCATTAGGCAAAAGATAAACCATCATCTAACCAATGCTAGAAAAAGTAATAGAATCGCTGAACCCAGCCAGACAATATCTTAAGAATCCCTGTGCATGACCCGAGGCTTCAAATACCACTCCAGCTTAGATGGAATAGGATCATGTAGAAGAGGAAGGTGGAGTTAGCAATGATTTGATTTAATTAGGATGTATTCCTCACGTTATATTTACCGTTATAACGTGTATATATCACGTATACCACAGTTGAAAAATCAATCTATGAAATGGGAACATATATATGTATATGCAAGTAATCTTACCCAAGTGTTAGCAACTCTTTTGTGAATGCATTAAGGTTCATTATATTTCCATCGTAGTGGGTTTTGATTACGACGCTATCTTCTATCCTTACGCCAAATCTGTCTTTAATATATATTCCAGGTTCAATTGTTATTGTCATGTTCGTTTTCAAAATTTCTTGGTTTTTTATCCGCAGCCACGGAGGTTCATGTACTTCAAGACCAATTCCGTGCCCAGTAGAGTGTATGAAGTATTTTGCATAACCGGACTTCTCTATCGCACTTCTACATGCAGCATCAACATCACCACATAGGCTATCGTCATTCGCAGCGTCCATTCCGGCCTGCTGAGATTTTTTAACAATATTGTATACATTTTTCATTTCTGACGTAGCTGAAACTAGGGCAAAAGTCCTGGTTGCATCAGCTATATAGCCCTCGTATCTCAAAGTAAGATCTACTACTATCATATCACCTTTAATGAATTTTCGATCGGAAACTTGTGCATGTGGTAAGGCACTATTTGAACCTCCTGCGATAATTAGTGGATTCAAAGTCGATCGGTAAAATGCCGGGCTGGCGCCCATTTTCATAGCTTCAAAAATCATCTTAGCTTGCAGCTCGCGTTCTGACAATCCAACCTTGATCTCTTCGGTGCAAATCTGAAAGAGAGTATCCAAAATTCTAGCTGCTTTTGAAATGGTTTTAATTTCTTCTTCATCTTTAACCCTACGAGTTTGAAAAAATGGCTCACTATTTACAATAAATGATTTTTTGCCAATTTTTTTTTGAATTGTATCTATGCTATAATAATCATTACAGTCAGTACATACTAGGTTTCCGTCGAGTTCAGAAATAATAGAAGAAATCATGTCACCACCTCTCTCTGTTGAAATAATTTCACAATCTCTGGATGAGCGTTGAGCTCTATCTGTTTCCAATTTAGGAGTAATTATCTTAGTTTTAGCATCGTTATTAATAAAACAAATGGCAACTGCTTCTCCCCAGAATTGAGTAAGGTAAAAAACGTTTTCAGGCTGAAATACAGCTACAGCATCGCATCCAATTTCAGTGACATACTGTAAAAGTTTAGAACGCCGTTCTTTCATATTTGATGACATTGGTAACCAATACATATTTTTCAGTCAGTTTTATGACCTTTGCTGATCAAAGCAATTATAAATATCGGTGACATGCCCGTCTAATTGAAGAATTAGCATGGAATATTTGGTTATGCTTCCTGGCCCCACTAATGTCCCTAACAAAGTTATGAATGCAATGCTTGAACCCATAATAAATCACAGAAGCAATGATTTTCGTACATTGTATAAAGCTATTATAGGAAAGACTCAGAAAGTATATCAGACAAATGGTGATATCATTTTACTCACCACCTCTGGAACTGGAGTAGTGGAAGCATCTGTTATTAATTTGATCAGAAAAGATGACAAGGTAATTATCCCTGTCAACGGTGAATTTGGTATGCGGCTTGCAGATTTGATTGAAATCTGGGGGGGCCAAGTGATCAGGATTAAATCACCATTTGGTGAAAATCCTCCATTTGAGAAGATCGAGGAGGCTTTTGACCAAAACAAAGATGTCAAGGCAATATATGCAGTTTACAATGAAACATCCACTGGAACTACACTTCGATATATGGACAAAATAGGAGAACTTTGCAGTAGGAACGGGGCATTTTTTGTTGCCGATGCTGTCTCTATTCTAGGCGGAGATGAATTACCAGTTGACAAATGGAATATAGATATCTGCGTAACTGCCTCACAAAAAGCACTAGCTGCCCCACCAGGGATTTCACCAATATCTATCAGCTCAAAAGCTAAGAAATATATGCAGTCTAACCCGCCGCCGACTCTATATCTTAATCTAAAAAGGTATTTTAAATACTATGAGGAAAACTTTGAGACACCATTTACTCCAGCTCTTCCCCTCTTTTATGCGTTTGATGAAGCACTGAATATAATTATAGAAGAGGGAATGGAAAACAGAATTAAACGTCACAAGATATGCGCAGAAGCATTTTATGCAGGTTTGGATGCCATGGGACTGACTGCATTTGCGAAGCCTGATGCCAGAAGCAATGTAGTAATATCGGTTAATTACCTCCCAGGAATGGATGATAAGAAGTTCAGGACTTTGCTTTCAGAGCAATTTAAGGTTCTCATTGCAGGCGGTTTTGGTGAACTTAAAGGCAAAGTCTTCAGAATTGGATCTATGGGAGAAGTTAACAAATATCATGTCATGAGAACTCTATCCTCTATCGCATCCTCGATCAATATGCTCGGCTTAAATGCAAATCCAGAAGCCATTTCTGTTGCACTTGAAAAAATGAAATCATTGACGTAGCTAATTAGGTAGATAGTATATCCGTATTTGATTTGTTAACTAGAGGGGGTAGGAAGTGGTTAAATGCGGTGGCTTATTTGATTATTATAAACAACTGATAATTTCGGATCTTGCGAATTAGTATTTTGTATACTCACTCATGACACAACGAGCACCTATAAGCGGTAATTTTATGTCCACTAGCAACAGGATTCTGTCAGTTACCACTATAGTAGTATAAGTAATATTATATTATTAAACTGAATTGTTACTATACAATTTTATTCTATACGACTATGTAATAATCTAGTTATAGAAGAGAAAATACAAAATTATAAATTCCATAGATATCGTTGGTGTGCGATGTTTAACAAACATACAACAGCACTATATGCAGCAGTCATTGCAACAGTACTTGTTGCCTCTGTATTCGCTATTAGCTATGTACAACAGGCATTAGCACAGGGTAACATGACTGGCGGCGCATCTGGCGGTAACATGACTGGCGGCGCATCTGGCGGTAACATGACTGGCGGCGCATCTGGCGGTAACACTACCGGTGGAAGCAGCAGCGGCGGAGCTTAAACGGCTCGATCTCAACCTGACATCAAATAGTGCGTAAATCGAGAAAAATATCGTATATCTAACCACTCTTTTTTTATTATGAAACTTAATTTTTACTATTACCCAAATTTAGTAAGTTTATGTATTAAAATATAAAATTTATAATAAATAAAAAAGATCTGTAATCTACATCCACAAGCCAAGAATTGCAGCCCAAAGGCTGGTGTTAGTTAATCATAGAATTCCAAGTATATGTGTACTATATCTAATTGTCAAATAACAAGTTATACGATCTACTGTGCTACTCTGAGATATGTTTATAGTGGTAATTTTTAATCCAAATTCAAAAGCCCAAATACCCATTACCTAAAGTATCAAAAGCTCAAAGCATTAATATATTATTTTGAAATTAAATGTGTGTATAATCACACTGTGATTCCTTCTTAGCGTCCAAATGTTTCCAGTTGTTCCCGGAAACAAAATGGCATTAACGAGGGACTGCTGTCACAGTGTGATTATATACTATATGAATTTCTTATTCCTGTTTCCCAGTTGTGCCTATAGATATAGATGTGTTAAAGTATGAACTTATCTCTAGTAATTTTCTGTAAATCGATAAAAGACGGTGTTTCAATATATTTACTTAACTTTAATAAATAACTGACAGATATTTTCATAATTCATCCATCATTTGACATATCCCATACCTAATTCATCTATCAGTTTCCTCTTGCTAGTGCTGTGATATAGTAGCAATCAATGATAAAGCAGAAATGTCAACGCAGTATCTATCATTTCTCCAGGCGGCACATCTGTGAAATCACAGCTACACAGCATTGCGACGCCTGTATTTTTGTCTGGATTAAATGTGGGAACTGTCACATTGGCCGGAAGATATTTTTCCAGAGGATCATCTAATTTTATCAAGCCTTGATTTACCATATCCATTAACGAAAGACCAACAAATAGTTTCGTTAGAGAAGCTATGTTGAATATTGTATTTCCATCAACCCTTGTATGATTAGCTTTGGAAATATCGCCATATCCTGAAACTTGAGTACCATTTGGGGTAACAATGCCTACTACAATTGATATGGGCATAGTGGAATTAGAAATACCGGTCTTGTTATTAAGCAAATGTTCAGAACCCTTTGTTTGTATTTATCTAAAATCATAGTCGATAAATTGTTGTTGTCAGACGAGGATTGATTGCCTTGGCTCAGCTAGGACAGCCTGGGATTGAC
>JBKPMK010000256.1:0-2357 GCA_046732115.1 Thermoproteota archaeon | reverse complement strand
GTTTATATCAAAAAGTATTATCGAGGCTCATGGTGGCAGGATATGGGCTGAGAATAACTCTGATGATAAAGGTGCTACGTTTGCTTTTGCTTTACCAGTTGTGAACAAATGGATCTGATGAATATTTCAAGCAATTATTAGCTGAAAGAATTCAAAAATGACAATAACGGAAACTTAACAATTCAAATACCAAGAGATGTAGTCGATAATAAAAAAGAAGGTAATGCAGATGCACCATTTAGAGTACATGTAGATGGAAAAGATGCAATAGTAGTAATGAGAAAAACAAAATCATCATTATTAATACTCCTAACATTTGCTTTTGGTATTATATTGGCATCTACTATTTCTGCAGCTTCGCATGTAGTATTTGCTCAAAAAAATCAAACAACAACAAATGTGGCACCAGCTGGAAAAGAAGCAACAAGAATAATTAACCAAACAAGTATACCTGCTAATCAGAGCACTACTACAGTTCAGAAGAAGACAGAATCAGTTGGAAATGTACCCGTTCCAAGTAGTAATCAACTAAAGCTATCTCCTCCAGGTAGTCAAGCAAAATTACCTTCTGTGGGTAACAAGACAAGTGTTACTCCTACTGGAAAAGCAACAACTACAATAATCAATCAAACAAGTACGCCACTTAATGTAATTTCAACCAATGCAACTACTGCAGCCAAACAGCCACAAACAACATCTTCACCAGCTAATCAGACAGCAGCATCACCATCATCAGCAGGCAGCAGCAGCGGCAATCAGACAGGGAACAACACCTCAGCAAATCCACTCGCCAAAGTTCCAGTAATTGGAAAGTTATTTGGCGGGAAATAGTAGCAATACGATAAGTTCCCCCTCTTTCTATTTGATTGAGGAAGGTGAAAAAATAATTTTTATTCAAAACTATAATGACTTCGGAGTAAAACATAGAAAAAAAATAGTGAATACTACAACGATTACTCCGATTCCATTACGTATGTGTCAGAGGCCGCAGTAGATTGTAGGCATTCATAACGTCTTGATGCGCATCATATACTGCATATGGGCCAATTGCTATAATCGCAAAGACCAGCTTTAGCAGCACTACTATGATGATTATCGCAACAATTATGACTATTATTGTCCATAAAAGGCCTAGAACCATTCAAGCTCATTTAGTCAATATACTATAAAGCAGAAAATTGTAATTCTTCTAGCATTTTCTTTGTAGCTACATCATCCCTAGAGCAAATTATGCTATGGTGCATATGCTTAGAATAAAAGTATTATATAGAGCCGCATTAGATTCAGATGAGGCGGTCCGGGATTCCAGTAGGAACTTTCGTATTCAAATAGCTGGAATTATATCATCTTTAAATTATTTATTGTGTAATATTAATGCGTACCGTGATTAATTTCGTTTATTATGGTATGGAAATAGCATTATGTGTTTTGATGATTTTTTCATGTTCTTATTTGTGTTTGCTCTCTTCTAGATCGCGTTTAACAATCCCAATTATGGATTCAGATCAAAAGAGAAATTTCGAGATCCAGAATTTAAGTATAGATACAAATGCAAAATATTTAACCATAAGTAAGAAATATCGAAAGGATAGAGCAGAGAGTATTAATGGTGGTAACAACAGCAGTAGTCATTTACTTAAATCCAATTATGATTATTGCGCCGGTATAGACCATGAAGAAAACTTACCATTTGTTAGTATAATAGTTCCTGCAAGAAATGAAGAAGACTACATTGAAAGATGCCTATTGTCTTTATTGCGTCAACACTATCCTAATTTTGAAATAATCGCAATAGATGATAACTCATCGGATAATACGTTAGCTATTATGGAAAATATCAAAAATAGAAATAATAGTAAAACTATTGGACTGCCTGTAAACAAATTAAAAATTCTGTCCTTAAAATTCAAACCTGACGAGTGGACTGGCAAGACTTGGGCGTCAGAGAAAGGTTATTTGCAAAGCAAAGGAACGCTATTGCTTTTTGCTGATGCTGATACCAATTATGTTAATAGACATTTAATTCGAAAAGCAGTTTCCTATATGCAGAAAGAAAATCTAGACGTATTAACAGGTATTCCATCCTCAGAAAAACTAAACAGATTTTGGTCAAAAATTATTGTGCCTGCATGGGATTTCGTCAATATTTTGTTTAAGGTAGGCTCAGCTGATGTAAATGATTCCAAATCAAAGGTTGGTTATCTTATGGGATCTTTTTTTCTCATAAAAAGAGAAACTTTTCTCAATATAGGTACATTTGAATCCGTTCACGATGCCATACAAGAAGATAAAGCGCTTGGAGCACTTATTAAAAAAAGAGGATATAACATGAAACTTGTAACATTAAAGGAAATGGC
>JBKPMK010000255.1:0-5174 GCA_046732115.1 Thermoproteota archaeon | reverse complement strand
GTTGCAAAAACAAATTTTCCTTAATGTCCTGCTCGGTAATGCTCTGGATGTAAACTAATAAACCAAATGAAAAGATAATAATTAAAATTATAGAAATGATTCCTATTTCCCTCATCCTTTTAGAGAAAATGTTCATATCACCGGCTGGTCCTAATTGTAACTACTGGTAGAATCTAAAAAACTTTTGTTATTATAATAGTTTTTCTTTGTACTACTTCTTATTTCTTCATTAACTCTAACAAATCCCTTTTGATTTTACATCGCAAATTGTTTTGGCTTTCTAAAGCATAGTAAAAATGATCTTTATGCGACCTATCGTTGAGGGTTGAAGATAATTTTATCAAAAGATTTCATTGCGCTTGGTAGTTGCTCTATCAAGTCGGTCGCAACAATATGCAGCCCTAGTTTCCGATGAGCTAAATTTCCTGCCATTCCAGTTAGATACACTGCTGTAAGCGATGCGGAAAAAGCATCCGATATTTTTGAAAACAAACCTGCTACCACACCAGAAAGTACGTCGCCACAACCACCTACCGTCATTGCAGGAGTGGTTCTCTTGATCACTGCTATACGTTTCTGCTGTCCCGCGTATGTTCTGTGACCGTCACAAATAATATTATAATATCCTTTGAGAATTATTGTAATGCCATATTTTTTTGCAATACTGTATACATTTAATGCGTGTTCCTCAAACATAGCTCTCGTTGTTATTGTTGACCTTGCACTTAACATCTTATCGTGATTCTGCCGTTCCTGAAACATTCTTTTGTACTCTCCTATATGTGGAGTAACTATTGTGTTAGTTCCCGAGATAGAGTCGAGGACTTCTGGTATAAGGGCAGACGCGTCTAGTATTAGCTTTGATCCATTTTTTATAAATTCTTTTATGATGTATATCAAAGAATCTGGGGCTGCTATTTTCATGCCCATTCCTATCGCTATAGCTTGTGGTTTTTTGGGGAGCATCTTCAATACGGATTTTGCTGAACCTAAAGTAAGGTCATCGCGAGGGAATGGCAATACAATGATATTTGGTGAAAACGACCTGATCGCTGAAATGTTTGACTTTGGAATTGCCGTGTAAATAAGGTCCACGCCGGAGCGTAAAGCTGCTAAGCTGCTAAGCAAAGGGGCTCCATGATAGGTCCCGCTTCCGCCAACGACTAGAACGATACCGTTATCTCCCTTTCTTGACGAGGCTAGACGTGGAGGTAGTATCTGTTGAATGAGATGAGGTGTGACTGAAATTATTTGTTTTTTACTTATAGCAGGCACGTACATATTTCAAATGCAATTTAGATAAATTTTGTTATTGTTATTGTTAATCTCATCGCGCATTTAAATTATGAACATGGTACCGCGCTTGATCCGGCAATTATCGCGATTTATAGTACCGCGCTTGATGTTAGTCTTAGCTTTATCATTTTTATTTGGAAATTCCTTTACATATGTCATAGCCATAATCATCTCATTGATATTTTTTGATTATCATTACAGATATAGAACGCATTCGTTGGAGTATGTATGTATAAAGACTTCAATATAGTAAGTAGTATTCGGAAGGCCCGCAGTTTTTGCATTAAACTCTCCATGTTCTGTCAATACAGATATAATAAAAAGCTAAGAAACTATATCAATAAGAAGACATGTTACAAAGGGGTTACATTATCCTAATTATAGGAGCAGCACTACTAATTGCTGGCATAGTGATTTCTATGATTTGGGCTGGTTCGTTCGCTAATTCCTTTCTTCGTCAGGGCATGATTCTAAATGATGTTGCACTAGCTCCCTCAGCGTCAGGTAAAAACACAATACGAGTGACGGATATTAGTCATCCAATAGCGTTGCAAGTACACTTTGAATCTCAAGATAGTAACAGTAATAGTTCT
Organism: Thermoproteota archaeon; assembly: GCA_046732115.1. GTDB lineage: Archaea > Thermoproteota > Nitrososphaeria > Nitrososphaerales > Nitrososphaeraceae > JAFAQB01. The sequence goes on along the minus strand of JBKPMK010000255.1, from coordinate 3,285 downwards.
CAGAATGAAAAGACATCTAATAATACTCCAGTTGGTCGTCATGTTAGTTTAAATGAGGTAGTAAAGGATCCAGCTGATAAGATATTAAGCAATACCACGTTTTCAAGGCAGTTCTTTACAACATTAAGACCTACAGCCCAAGGAACCTACACTTTGATAATTTCAAATTTAGGTTCGGACACAATCAAGGTAGGCGCATTGTTTGGCCCTGCCACTTTTCTAAACGAAGAAAATCAAATCAATTTTGATATATTGGGTGGAGTCATAGCAGGATTATCGGCAGCAGTCCTAGGAATACTAGCACTAATAGCAGGCATTATTGTTTTAATATTAGATAGAAGAAAAGGAGCAAAAGGAAAAGAACCAGAACCAGTTACAACGAGATAAAATTAGTGAGGCAGCCATGGAACTGCAAAGCAAGTTTTGTTGGTATCAATAGCGTCCATGATGTAGAAGCTCAATATAAAGTGAGACGCAATTACAATGGTAATTTCCAAGCTTAACTTCATGATTAATTCCAGCGATATAATGTCGTATTGAATTGATCTAGTCCACTATTTGATAAAGCTTCATTGATATCCTTTTATTACATACATTTAGAATATATCATCAAGTAAGCGTTTGCTTGGTCGACATTAATATAGTTAGTCAGCTCTTTGAATTTTTTAATGATTTTGGTTACATTGGTATATTTCTTATCAGTTTTGTGGGAAGTATAATCGTTTTTGTTCCGATTCCGTATTTCCCAATTTTAATTACGGCAGCATTTAACAAACAACTAGATCCTAATCTCATTTGTGTATCGAGTGCAGCAGGAGCACTTGCAGCCAAAATCATAATATTTTATGCTAGCTTTTATGGCAGAAGCATCATAAAAACCAGTACCAAAAAACGAATGGTACCGTTAGAAAGGCTGTTGAATAGATATGGCTGGCTCGGGGCTTTCATAGCCGCGCTAACACCTATTCCAGATGACCTTGTATACATTCCATTAGGTATTGCCAAATATAGTCCATGGAAATTCGCGACTGCGACCTTTTCTGGTAAATTGATACTAAACGAAGTTATAGTATGGGGAGCAGTAATTTTAGGGAGACCATTTATTGAACGTTATTCAGGTTCTACTTCACAGAATCCATTGTATCTTATCATTGGAGCAATCAGCGCTATCATAATTTTAGGTGCCATACTGTACCTATTTCTAAAGATTGATTGGGGCAAAGTTATCGGAAAATGGTTTCCTTGGACCACATTAGAAAATGACGAATCAAAGAAACCATTGAAAAATAGGAACGATGAAGATGATCAGCATAATCATAATGATGGTAAGACATAGTACATACTTAGACATGGCAAAGATACTTAGACATGATACGAGACATGGTAAGACATAGCACACCATATGATAAGACATTGCACATACTTAGACATTCCAAGTGCAACCGAATTCATTCTTTCAGCCTACTTTATGTGTATTATTTATATTTTTTAGATAATGATGATATAGTACAACATGAGTGAATATGAAAATTTAAGGACTGCTGATATTGTGGCAGAAGCGTTAATTGACTGGAATGTAAATGTTATTTTTGGACTACCCGGTGATGGCATTAATGGTTTTATTGAAGCTTTAAGACAGAGGCAAAACAAAATCAAATTCATATTAGTAAGACACGAAGAATCGGCCGCCTTCATGGCTTGTGCTTACGCAAAATACACAGGAAAACTTGGCGCTTGCGTCGCAACGTCAGGTCCAGGTGCGATACATCTCTTAAACGGCTTATATGATGCCAAAGCGGATAGTATACCTGTTATAGCGATTACTGGCAGCACATACTCTGATTTGATGGGTTCTAATTATCAGCAGGATGTGAACCTCTTACAATTATTTTCCGATGTTTCAGTATACAACAATATGGTAAACGAACCAGAACATGCCGAAATGGCAGTGGATCTTGCCTGCAGGAGTGCTCTAGGACGCAGAGGAGTTAGTCATTTAACAATTCCTATAGATGTTCAAGAGCAAAGACTGCATGGTAAATATTCAAGACATAAAGTTCCAGGTCATACATCAGACGTTTTCACTTATGATGCGATTCCAAATTCTGAGCTACTACGAAAGGCCGCTGATATACTCAACGCAGGAGAGAAGGTTGTAATACTAGTAGGACAAGGTGCGCTTGCCGCCTCTGACGAGGTGTCTACTGTTTGCCAAAGATTGGGCGCCCCAGTCATAAAGGCGCTATTAGGTAAAGCAGTGGTTCCAGACGATAGCTCATATAGTCTTGGTGGAATAGGTCTTCTTGGAACTGAACCTGCTACTGATGCTATGAATGAGGCAGATACGTTACTCATGGTTGGAACATCTTTTCCATACATAGACTACCTTCCAAAACCAGGACAGGCAAAAGGAATCCAAATCGATATTATACCAGAAAGAATTGGATTGCGATATCCTGTTGATATAGGATTAGTAGGAGACGCCAAGCTCACATTAGCTGCATTACTTCCGTTGCTAAATGAAAAATACAATGGTCTTGACTTTTTAAAGTCAAAACAGCGTGCAATGAAAAGTTGGAACGACCTATTAAAAGAACAGAGTTCCAGGACCGATACTCCTATCAAACCCCAAGTTATTGCGGCTGCTGTATCTGAAGAATTAGAACAGAATGCAATAATATCAGTTGATAGCGGCACTATTACTAGTTGGGCAGCTCGTTATATCAACATCAAAAAAGGAATGAAATTTTCACTATCAGGTAGCCTTGCGAGTATGGCTTGTGGATTGCCTTATGCAATAGCAGCGCAGGTTGCATTTCCAGAAAGACAATCGGTAGCTTTTGTCGGAGACGGTGGCTTCAGTATGCTTATGGGTGAATTTGCGACAGCAGTTCAATATAACCTGCCAATTAAGGTGATTGTAATAAAGAACAATACCTTAGGTATGATTAGATGGGAGCAAATGGCTTTTCTTGGAAACCCCGAATATGGCGTAGAACTTACGCCTATAGATTTTGCTGCATTTGCTCATGCTTGTGGCGGCAAAGGGTATTCTATTAGAGACCCTAGGGAAGTGAAAACGGTCATGCACGAAGCGATGTCACAAAGAAAACCGACCATAGTTGAAACATATGTGGATCCATTTGATCCCCCGATGCCGCCAAAAGTAGAAATGGAATTTATTAAAAAATTAGCAGAGTCATTTGCGAAGGGACAGCCATATGCTAGAAGAATTGGATTGACATTGTATAGAAATCAGGTCCATGAGAAATTTAGAGGATTGCA
>JBKPMK010000254.1:0-5027 GCA_046732115.1 Thermoproteota archaeon | reverse complement strand
ATCTTTGACTAAGAATACAGATGGTTCTTTCAGAGTCTCTGGACAAGAAAACATAAGGTATAGAATCTATACTTCAACCGGATATCACGAGCCTCCCAATACAGATCAAAAACAGTTAGCTAAGCAAGAGTATATGCTAGCACCTAATGATTGGAAGAATGTGGAAATGACTGGATATATCAGAGTAGTGCAAAACGAACCTACAGATAACCACTTTACCTGGTATGCACGAGGAGGCATTCCCACTTCTACAAGAGGCTGCGAGGGAACATCAATAAAAGGACAAATGTTTGTTGATGGACACACAAACTTTGCTAAGGAGCAATGGCATACAGGTGGCTATGTCTTTACGCCAACTAAATCTTCAATTGTAGGTTCTATGGTGGGAAAATGGATTGGATTTAAGATGGTGACATACAATTTCCAAGAGAATGGAAAAACGGTAGTAATGATGCAGAATTGGGTTGATAATGATAACAATGGACACTGGGTCAAGGTATATGAATATATTGATAGAGGTGGGCTTGGAACCCAAGGCGGTCATTGCGGAGCGGCAAATCCTGACCAAATAATTACATGGGGAGGTCCAATTGCCATATTTGGATGGGATCATTTCAATGCAGTAGACATAAAGAACTTTAGTATAAGAGAAATTCAACCACCACAATAGAACCAAGTAGATACACTAACCAACACCAATTTTTATATTCCTCATCATATGTAGCCACAATCACAATTTGTAATGCAATCATATTGCTAACATCTTTATCAAAGTCCTGTTACGTATTAGATTTATTAATTATATTACTGACCTACATTTTCCAAAGACGCGTATAGTTTTGTGATTATTGCAAATGCATATCAAAAGATGTATCTTTATCATAAAATTTAATGAATAGAAGAAACAACTCCTTATTTGCCCATCCAGATTAGTTTTATCCTGACACAAAATAAAGAACTCATCAATAAATATTTTATAAGGAGTATTGTGGCTTCTTTTGTGTTAATGATCAATGAATATATGTTATGTCCCAAAAATAGACCATCTCGCCGGAATACGGTGCTACTGTACTGATTATGATGGTATATGCGGTTTTATAAAACAAAATGATACTAGTTTCAGAGTATCTGAAATAATAGATGACTCTTTTCTTATTGATTTATCACCAGTACAGAATGATACCCATAAATTCCCATTATATATTTTAGACAAAAGAAACATTGATTCAAATCACGCCCTTTTTGAAATAAAAAGAGAGCTTGGTGTTAGACTTAAAATCCTAGGAATCAAGGATTCAAAGGCCATCACAAAACAATACGCTAGTTCAGAGCAAACACGGAATATCAAAAGAGAAGCAAAAACACGGCATACTCTTCTGGTATTGAAAGGATTTAGTAGAAAGCCTTTAAGAAAAGCTCATCTTAGTGGAAATGAATTTACTATTACTATTAATAACACAAAATCTTCCGATATCTCTGATTTTGTTCCACAAACAAGAAATATTGCAAATTTTTATGGGCTACAACGATTTGGCAGCAAGAGACTAATTACTCACCTTATAGGAAGAGAAATTGTTAAGCGAAATTTTAAAAAGGCTATAGAACTTCTATTGTCCCATACGTCAGAATATGATTCTCCAAGAACCAGAGAAATCAGGGAAAAAAGTCGTGATCCAAAAAATTACTCTCAAATTCTTAAACAACTTCCGAAAGGAATGGATATTGAATACGAAGTAATGTCAGCATTGGCAAATGGCAGAGAGCCTGTGGCTGCATTGCGATCCATACCAATTGCCATCCGTAGATTATTTGTTCAAGCTTATCAGGCATATATTTTCAACAACTGTCTGAGCGTCGCAATTTTAGATGGAGAGGATATATCTGTCTGTAAGGAAGGTGATCTATGTTTCGAAATGGAAGGCCAGTTAGTTTTTGGAAAGATACGTAAGTATGACTCCCATAAAGATTTAACTTCAGATGTAGTTCCTGCCGTTCGGCTATCAGGGTATACTTTTCAGCCTAATAAGGGAAGATTTGAAGTCATAACAAGAAGGCTTATGCAGGAAGAAACTATAACAGAAAAAGACTTTTACATAAAGGAAATGGAAGAATTGAGTGCACCTGGAGGATTCAGGCAAGTACCACTCTGGTGTAAGGATTTCTCTTATTTGAATTCACTTACACTGCACTTTAAATTACCAAAAGGATCCTATGCAACGACCCTATTACGTGAATTGATGAAGCCAGAAGATCCAATTAGATCAGGTTTTTAAATTAATTTTTAGAGTATTGCGTTATCTACACTTTCTTATTTTTCTATTGCCAATCTTTTTTTCGTTCATCTCTTTCCTTTCTCCCATAAAACTATGATTATCATCTGCATAACAATGTTTTTAAATCTAATTGGTTATCACAAGTAATTCTAGCATCAAAAAATAGTTGGATACCATATATATTTTATAGATGTTGATATGGTTATTATAATGATGTGTATAGTAATTGCAAAGTTTGCTTTTCTAGATACATTTACCTTTCCAAGTATATATAATTCCAAATGCTAAACTGTATACTATGCTAGGTGATAGAGACATAAAAAGAATGATAGAAAAGACATTTGAAGAAGCAGATGGAGACTTTTATACGAACTTAAACAAGAGCGATCCTAGTATAATACATGCTCTTGAAGCTTCACGCTGTACACGCTTGTCATATTATGAACGTAAAGATCCTCTTCCTTCAGACAATGCCACGAAGATATCCATTCTGCTTAAGAATGGCATAAGACGCTCATTCAATAATGTAAATGGTGAATACAAAGTTGATAATTTGACACTTGGAGTCACAGCGGACGTTATATCTAATGATGAATTTATTTTAAGATTTGAAGTTGTAGGCAGCCTTCCAGAAATTCCTCATCCTAGAGATCTACTCTATCTCAATGCCTGTCTGTTTGCATTCAACAAAACTGAAGGTATTCTTATTTATATCGCTGGCAAAGGGGAAACTGTACAATTTTCAATCACTAAAAACAATAGAATGTTTGAAGAAATTATACGACGTGCAAGAATATTAAGCATGCTTCTGAGAGAAAGTAAGGTTCCTATTGTGGAGCCATGTGATTTATGTTTACAATGCAAGTATTATGAGCGATGCTACTCTAGACAAAAGAAACCTTCGAATTTTTCGTTAGAAAGTCTATTGGGCTTTGAAAAAAAGAAGTCATCTGGATAGCTTGATTTTGTATTAGTGGTTATTAACGCTCATGTATTCTTGCGTTATACGTCATTAATTGGCTCATCTACGTATCCTACACTGAACAATATGGTCCAATATCCGTATTAATAAAAAAAGCTCAAGGAAACGTCAAGTTAAAGTCTTTGTCTTCTCCAGTTGCTTGCAAGCTAGATGTCTGCTTATAGGAGTATGTTCCATTTACTATATAATTTGCTTTACTATTGATTACTTTACTCCATCCGTCAGCAGTCATGTTAGCCTGTTGTATGGCCTGTGTATTTTTTAAGGTTACTGTGCCATTGCCAATAATAGGATAAACTCCCTCTTGCGATGCTATGAATCCTTCAAGCTTTGCTCCAATATCGCCAGAAGCTAAATGGATGCCATTTGCAAAGAGGTTATAAGTTATGGCTTCTAAAATCACAGTTCCCTTATTTGGATTATAGGCATCAAATACTATCTGAATATCAGCTGCTTTACTACCAATTGGTTTGGCGGTGACGTTTTTGATCGAAAGATTGATAGGCTGTGGTGAATTTTTTAATGAATTCTGATTAGGTTGGTCCCTGCTAAAATTACCGTTAGTCAAAACTCCAGTACCCATAATTAGGAATATTGCCACGGCTACTGCCACAATACCGCCTGCAGCCATATAAATGGCCCTGATATTCATTGCTATGAACTTATAACGCTACTTTATATAATTGCTATGTGTTCGATTGGCATTGGATGTACACATTACATTTTTTAAATTCTACAACAGAACATGATAATGGTCTAAAATTATTGGTCTTTTAATACTGTGAATCGTTAAACACACTTTTTGATATAATCTATGAGCATAATTATTATACTGTTTAAAAATAACAATTATTATACTGTTTAAAAGTTATATTAATTGTTAAACTACAATTTATGAATGCAATCTACGGCAACAACAAAAGAACACATAACAGCTTACAATACTGTCAATGTATTTTTGTCAAGCATATCACGCAATAGCCTAAAGTCAAAGCTTGCCTATCAATTTGGACTATTGCATTTTGAACGTTTCCTAAAACAGAAACATTTCCAATACAATACGGAAACCATTCTTGAACCATTATCAAAAAATAGCCTTGACGTCTATGTTATGTTAGATGAATTTATAGCCTACCTTGTAGAGCCTACACTAAAACTTACGTCTAATACTATTAAATTATACATAACAGCTCTGAAATCTTACCTCGCATACTATGATATTGACATAATACCTTCAAAATTTAAAAGAAAAGTCAAAATGCCCAAAATGTACCGGGAGGATGAAGAACCCCTTGATGCATCAGATGTTAGAAAGATTTTGCTGTCATGTAATAATAGGCGATTAAAAACATACCTTTTAGTTTTGGCTAGCGGCGGTATGCGTGCAGTTGAGGCTTTAGCAATAAGATTAAGAGACGTTGATTTTACAGTTAGTCCAACTAAAATACATATCAGAAAAGAATATTCCAAGACCAAAGCTGCAAGGGATATTTACATTTCACATGAAGCAACCCAATATCTAAAACAATGGATTGACTGGAAATATAATAACGAAGACAGGCCAAGGACAAGAGACGATGATGATTTGGTATTTACTGTATATAAGGCTAAATCCCCATCAGTATTATACTTCAAAATATTAACTGAGTTTGAAAAGTTGCTGTCAGTTGTAGGTTTAGACCAAAGAAAAGAGGGAAAACAAAGGCGAAGAAAAATAACTTTGCACTCTCTTAGAAGGTTTGTTAAAACTGTAATTAGTGACCAAACAAACA
>JBKPMK010000253.1:0-2342 GCA_046732115.1 Thermoproteota archaeon | reverse complement strand
ATCTCTCGCACTTACGCGAAAAATCAAAATTTCCGGGAGTTTAGCTGCTCTTAAATATGTGTCTACAACACACACTGCTGAGAGTACATGAGCAAAAACGAGTTTATTGAAGTAGCAAATGTAAGTGAAATTTCTGATGGGAAGATGAAACATGTAGAGGTTGATGGAAAAGAAGTATTAATTGCGAATGTAGGTGGCAAATTTTATGCGATAAGCGATAGATGTGGTCATATGAATGCCTTACTTTCAATGGGTAATTTAACAGGGAATACGGTAACCTGTCCTTTTCATGGTGCGAAATTTGATGTTACAACTGGAAGCAAGCTTTCGGAACCTATTTTAACTCCGTCTCAAGAGATGGAACCCTTACCACAAACCTGGCAAAAGTTTTTCGAGAATGTGGGCCAACTTATGTCTCATATTAAGACCTATAATCAGACAGTTTATGAAACCAGAATTGATGAGGATATTATCAAAATCAAACCTTAAGAATACAGCAGGAGTTATTTTCAATCAGCATGAGCAACGAACTAAATCACAAAGTTATGACACGGCCATGTTCTTAATTTTAAAGTTTATTTTACTAACCTGAATTCCAAATTTCATAAAAGGGTAGTTATCATTAAAACGAGCATTAATTATCACCGTATATTCTTGTTGAATCTCCATTTTTGTAGGTTTTAGTATCGAAAATGATTTCAACGATTTTTCTGCTACATCATGAGCATGAAGCTCTCCTGCATACATCTGTTATATTACCGAATTTCTATTATAGGAATTTATTATTGGTCTGTTATAGATAGATAGATAACGATAAAAAAAGAAAGAAAAAAGCAAATTGATAGCCGTCATTATTCTACTATTATTATTATTCTGCCATCAATGTTATCGTGGATTGTATTCCACGAATTTTGATCATATGCCTTCCTATTGATTCTTTAATTGCTTCCATGCTATCGTCAGATAATTTTACAATAATATCGTAAGGCCCATCCACTCTGTCGACTTCTGTTATATTGGACAACTGACGTAATTCCGAAATGATTTCTAATTCTGAGTGACTATAATCACACAGAATTAATACATAAGCTCTTGGCAATCTTATATGTATATAATGTTCTGCGTATTATTTGAACTATAACCTTTGTATAGTGACTAACTTTAATTGAACAGGACCTCATGAAATTAAATTAAATTAAATGTAAATCATGTCGGTATTTTATGATCTCTTTACAGAGCATCATGTCGAGTCAAAGGGATAATTAATTGGACCAATCCGGGATTCGAGGTCCGATAATTTGCGGTAATGTAAGGGATCTTCTATTTGTGGCCCTTACCAAATGGTAGCAGCAATTAGAAGGAAGAAGTAAGCATGCATCTCTTTACAAATAAAAATAAGAAACTGAAATTAGATATCACTAATATTTTAGAATGATTTGAAACGAAACTAAACTGATTAATTGGAAGATTCAAACAAACTGACAAACAACGGACTTTGACTAGCATATGTTTTATAATGCCAAAAGATGAATTGTCATTACAATGAACAGCCGACGTTACACTTATTATGCCATTATAGCGGTTGCCATAATATTATTTACCTTGTATTTTTACACTACGCAAATAAATAAACCATTATTCGCTCTTGAGGTAGATCCAACTAAGGATACCACAGATATCTCAGGCGTAATGTATAGAATTAGGCTGACAAACACTGGAATGAAACAGCTTTCGGGAATAGTAGTAACTTTGGGAAATAATGATATCCAGAATTTAACATATCTTGACCCTGGCCAATCATATTTTTTCTATCCAAAGCCAGATACTCATGTCAGCACTGTAAAAGTCACGACTAACCAAGGCATACACATTCAAAGTGATTTTCGTTCTCCTACCAAGGTTCTTGGTTTACCAGGGACAGGTAGATAGTAAATAGTGATAATCATGACTTGATATAGCACTTCACAGTATCATGCATATAGCAGATTCGTAAAGATAAAAAGCTTGGGCCTCATGCTATACTAGCTGAACTTGAGAATAGGAATAATATCAGATACTCACGATGATATTGAAAATGTACAAAAAGCAATCGAAATATTCAATACCGAAAAAGTTCAGTACGTGATTCATGCTGGCGATTATATCTTTCCGGGTATTGTTAGTGAATTCAAAAAGTTAGACGCCAAATTAATTGGTGTATTTGGAAATAATGATGGTGAGAGGGTACATTTATTGAAAAATTTCCTGAGTATAGAAGGGGAATTGAAAGGCGAACTTGGTGAAATAGAATTGGATGGATTAAGATTTGGTATATACCATGGAACAGATAAAGAAGTCAAAGA
>JBKPMK010000252.1:0-1569 GCA_046732115.1 Thermoproteota archaeon | reverse complement strand
CTTAAGGAATGTACTTCGTGTATTCGATAAGACATATTTGTTTTTGTAATAAAAGCAATACGTCTATCAGTAACAACCAACATGCCTTCTTTTCCTCTTTTCATAAAGCCATCTTCCTCACCCCATATCCAAACTAAATGAGCCTTTATCTTCTCATCCCAATTTATCAATACTTTATACGATATTTTGCATAATTAAAAACTTCTCCAAATCTGATAGATTGATTCTATGGGTGCTAGTGTGTATCTTTTAGGATGCAGGTAGAAATCAGTTTATGCGTGTGTACAGTATATGTTCCTCGTTTCATGTGCTATGTAGGAGTTGGCTAGGGCTTTCTATGGGTGAACAGATTGCTTTTCAATATACATAACATGGATTTCCCAAATACCAATTACATGATCATCCTATTATGTATTCTTTGACCCTGTATGTAAGTGTAAGGCTGTCAGATAATATTATTAATATAGTTATTAGCAATTTTATTTATTTATGGTAATGTCAAATGACTAAAATCGGTAATGCTTATAGGTGGATTTACGGGCGTATGATAAGCAGGCCTACAAATTTTAGCTGGGTTATTGAGGATAATCTTGCTGGAAGTGGTATGCCTATGACTTATTCCCAATACTTATGGGTGGTTACACATGGTATCAAAACTATAGTTACTATAAGAGAAGTTCCATTACCAAGACAATGGTTTTCGGATAGTAACAGTGTTGATTATTTCCATTTGAGGGTAGAAGACTATGGTGCTCCATCTCTTCTAGAGATAGATAATACAGTTGACTATATCCAAAAGCAGATATCATATAAAAAACCGGTTATGGTTCACTGTGCTGCCGGCAGAGGAAGAACTGGAACTTTATTAGCTGCCTATCTTATAAAAAGAGAGAATTTGACAGCTGATCAGGCTATTAAGAGGATAAGGAGTATTCGTCCTGGGTCTATTCAGTCAGATCGACAAGAACTGGCACTCGATATGTATGAAAAATACATCAAAAGCAAAACAAAGAATCAAATGTCATAGTATTTTGGCAAAAACATAACACAAACTAGAAGCATTTCTTACATCAGTAAATTATTAAGTGGCTATATTAGATCAACAAGAGTACATGATGGTGACGCCTACTTTGACGGGCATTCCAATTTAATGTGGTTAAAAATTTAAAAAAAGAATATTAGGACTTTTGAAGTAGGTTTTAGCCTTCTTCCCAACCCTTTACGAACACTGCATTCTTCTTCAATGGAATCGGTTGTCCTGGTGTATAGTCCATTGGTCTCATCCAGAATATTGCCTTTGTTGGGCAAACACCAATGCATGCTCCATCGGATATACATCTCTCTGGATAGAATACAAATGCTTTACCTCTTTTCCATCCTTCGACTGGCTTCACTCGCAGTACATCTGGACCAAGAGCAGTACAAATCTCTACACAGAGAGCACAGCCAATACAGTGTTGTTCGCTAATATCGGGAATTATTGCGACTGGCATCTAATTCACTGGTTTCGATTCATTTCTAAACTATTTAAACCCTATGCCATTTGTATAACAGTGATATAAAATCTAT
>JBKPMK010000251.1:0-5493 GCA_046732115.1 Thermoproteota archaeon | reverse complement strand
CTTTAAGACAGACATACAAAAGAACTATGAGAAGCATGTTGTATTTACTCATCCTGAAAAGCCCTGTTATCCTTCTAAAGCAGACTTGGAAAAGATCAGGTTAAAACCACAAGGAAAGAACTGGGAGATTTAAATCCCCTGAAAAATTTCTGATAACTCGGAGATCTATTGAATATGCTACAATAGCTAATTGATGTATGAGCGATTTTGTCGACGTTCTGAACTTTAGGATTTTCGATAATCCCAACTAAGACATTAACTAATTCGTCAAAGAATACATATATGGTACTCCAACCGCTAGATCCTACCTGTTTGTCTTTTGAATAGCCTATCTTAAGTTAAGAAACACTAGGGCTTACTATTGGCTAATACTTCAAATTGTATTTGCTATTATAGGCTCATTTACTGCTATAATAGTCTATATCCTATCTTCTGTCAATCCATATCGTTCTGTCAATCCATAACGTATCTGACAAGACACAAGGATTCGAATAATACAGGCAATCAATTAATGTTTCTTGCTTCAGTGAACAATAATAATAGACAGAAGATTATTTTCCTTATTGTGTCTCCTATGGTTTGTATTAACTAGGTTCTATTTTTCATTACATAATACATAGAACAATTCTCCAGCTTTCATCTTTACATGTTTTGATGTAGTAAGAGGATTATCATGTAAGCACTGAAGAGCTATGCTTTCACCTTGTTTTAGGTTAACATCTGATCCTGGCCTGTCACAATTAAATGTGAGTTTGGTTGGTTGATCATATGTAAGCACTTTTGTAGCGCCAGCGAAATCGTAATTGTTACCAAGATTACAGCCAACAACTAGCGTGGTATATTGATGTATTGAAACTATTCTATCAGCAAAGCTTGGCCGGGGCGCTAATGCGTTCATTGCTATTGCAAGTGCAACAATAGCTAAAAATGATACAAATACATTTCTGTTATTGAAAGCGGATATCATCTACAGTGTGAAAAATATCTATAATTGAATAGGCTTGTTCTACAATGTTAAATTGGTTTCTTAGAGCGGAGCTATCATGTTTAATGTAAGACTTTACGAAATGAATCTTATTTATACATGCAACTTATGGTTTAAGATTATGTTCGCTAATAGAACGAAGATGGCTCTCCTTACATTTGTCATAGTTTCATCACTTATACGCGTAAACTCCGTGTATCAATCCTTCACTTCCAATACTGTAGGCGGGCAGAGTGAGATTTGTGTTGATGACGATGGCCCTCCACCAGCAGTTTACGTACCGACGAGTTCAGATCTCCACTGTCACATGTTTGAAAAGAAAATCGTGTTAGAGTTGGTTATTATAGATATTCCCACTATATAGGTGCGCGACAATTGGCAATAATAGAGATCTTAAAACCGTTAGTAGAATTCATCACCTCATTTATTGCTAACCTTGGGTATCCAGGAATATTCGTGTTGATGATACTTGAAAGTGCCTTGATTCCTATACCGAGTGAGATTATAATGCCGTTTTCTGGTTTTCTTGTAACGGCTGGTAAACTTGGTTCGATTGGCACAGTCTTAGCTGGATCATTTGGAAACCTTGTAGGTTCTATACTAACTTATTATCTTGGTATGAAACTGGGAAGATCTTTTTTAATAAAATATGGCAAATATATCTTTTTTAGAGTTCACCATTTAGAGTGGATTGAGCAGCTATTCCAAAAATACGGAGATAAAATAGTTTTTATAGGCAGACTTTTACCTGGAGTAAGAACGTATGTATCACTGCCAGCTGGTATTGGCAAAACAAACTTGGTTAAATTTTCTATCTATACACTTATTGGATCTATAATCTGGAATTCTTTTTTAACATATGTTGGTATGCAACTTGGAAGCAATTGGAAAAACATAGAGAGATATTCTATCTATTTTGATGTAGCTGCAGTTATCATAGTGGCGGTTTTTGTTACCTGGTTGATATACACTAGGAAAAAGGCCAAATAGAACAATTCCTTGCTTATTCATTTCTGTCCCAATAGGAAATTAATTTTGAGTAGAAACCCACTAATCCGATTTCTCGTTAGTAAAACGCTGTTGAAGCATTTATCGGAAACAGGACTCAAGCAACCAAATTCAATGTAATTGAATACTGAATACATCAAATAACTATTAAGAAAGAGAGTTCATTATGATTCGGGAAACCAAAATATTTTAAACTAAATGATTTCCGCTTATTTTGAGCCATTCTATCTTTTCTTGGTAGTTAGGCATGCATCTACGTATATGATCCCAATAATGGTGTGAATGCTCCTTTATTTTTAAATGACAAAGTTCATGCAGTATTATATAATCGATTACATCTTCGGGAGCTTTTAGAAGGTTTACATTAAGATTAATCACGCCTTCCTTTGTCATGCTCCCCCATCTGTTTTTTAGATTCTTTATGACAATCCTTTCTATATTAACGCCGAGTTTTTTTGAATATTCATCCACTTTGTGTTTGAATACTGATTTCGCCTCCTCTAGCAACCAATCTTCATAGATCTTTTTAATAGTGGTGGGAGATGTTTTTGATGACCTTATTTCAAGTGTAAATTCTCCATCGCAAAATTTTGTATTATATTCTGATTGGTTTTTCAATATTCTTAAGGGGTAATTTCTTCCAATATAAGGCAGAGTTGAACCATCTCCATATGTGGGTTTTATGATTTGTGGAATTGTCTCTTTATACTCTTTTTGCTTTTTTAGTATCCAAGAAGCCTTGCCCGAAATGATCCCCTGAATGTCGGACCGACTCTTGCTAAGTGGCGTTCTGATTGTGACGTTATCTGATTCTACTATGATTTCAGTATGGTTGTTGTTCCATAGTGTATCTTACCTTTGCTGTGAATCATGGAAGATTACGCTTAGCCAAATCCACAATTTTGGGCGTTAGTATATCAGATTTGTCTTCAGGATATTTGTTTTCAGTCAGGATATCATAAACCAATATTTTCATTTCTCAAGTCTGCCCCTAACCTATTTTCTATGTTGATGGGCGTCATTTACAATATTGTAAAGTAAATTTCACTTTCTATTTGATATCTTACTATTCGAAACTTAAATTGTACGATATGATAAGGTGTGAGCACTGCGACAGAGGTCACAAGAAACAAAATAAACATGACCCATCATCATCGTTATCATTATCATTTGAAGATATATGTCCGCAGTGGAATAATGCTTTGATCACACGTTTTTCTAATAATTCTCGGCTCAATATATCAGAGGCTAAGTATTGTATAGTAGGCGAGGCTCACGGATTTAGAAATAGTACGTATATATGCTCAAAATGCTGGGAATATTCCCAGAGTTTCACACATTGTGTATATGGAAGTGGAGATTATAATAATTATTCAATCACAGACCATATACTATTTGAACATCTCAAAGAAAATTTCATAGAACACTTCAATCAATCTCATGTGAGAAAAAAAGGTCTTAGACAAGCGGTAAAAGTATGGATAGGGAAAGCTCATAAGGTAAGTATCAAATTATTCATGTACAAATCCGGTCTTAATCATGAAGAGATGGAAGATATTTTGTATATCTAAATTAAGATACTTAACCTAGACCTCTATTAAATTACCTTTGTAATCAACCCAACGCTAGCATGTCCGAGTAGCGGAAGTATTGCAGCCCGCCGCTTCAGTGATTGAAAGGTTTCACATAGTCGGTTAAATTTTAATTATTTTTAAATATTAGATTTCAATTAATTTCATTGCACATTTTATATTATAACATAAGAAGGTGCATGAATTCCCAAGCAGCAGCGGGGAGGATTCTAACCCGCTGCTTTAGTGATTGAATTTGTTGTATAATGAATTAATCCTAAAATTAGATCTATCTGAAAATATTATTTTTCTTTAGTTCATAATCCTTTCAATTTATGGCAACGACAATGAACGCATTCGTAAAAAGTGCCACATCTAAAAATATTACGTTCTTTCCATTCATATGTAAAGCTAACATGGTCATATTTGCAACATCAAATAGTACAGAGCGGTTAAGTAAACCATTGCTCAGTCGCTTTACAGTTTATGAGATTCCCGAGTATACATACCAAGAATTTGAAGCAGTATCACTCAGGATAATTAAAAAACTGCCTCAGAGTACAATAATACAGATAGCTTCATCAGTTTGGAAAACAGGCAGCAGAGACATAAGAGATGTCTTGAAAATAGCCAAATTATGTAATCCTAGAGATTCAGAAGAAGATATAAACAGACTCTTGATACATCAGAAGTATCGCAAAACAGGTAGAGAATACAATTGATAACCGATGCAACGTATCTCTGAGACTGCAATTGAAAGAATAGTCGTTGCCGATTTTACTGCAACCATAACCAAAAAAGAAAAAGAAGAATTGGAACTAATCTATTTTATTTACCACCAAATAGCTTTCCTGTTATAGGAACTTTCCTATACATTGTGGTGCTTTCTGTGATATGCACATATTCGCTTATCACTGATTTTGACTAGCAATATTTCAAAAGTGTACTATAATAGCATAGTTTTGCAAATGCAGTGAAAGGAACAAAAGTTACTCTTGTATCATTTTGATGTCAGTTTGTTAGCTTCACCCATGTATCCTTTGGTATAACCATCGCAATAGTTTTGGTTACCAAATCGTGAATCAACCCCACTATCGCAGTCAACACCTACTACCGGACCCGAACCAAGCTTGTTATCCTTAGCATCCTTTTGTGCATCTGATACCCCATTTGAGAATCCTTGGCTGAACTGCGAACTTGAACCACTAGCGCTATTGTCACCAATATTTGAAGCTACAGGTGAAGATTCACTACTGCATGCGTTAAACCCTGCACGATATCCGCTCATAAATTCCTGTGTGTGAAATTGTGGACCTCTTCCAGGCTGATTGATATATCTCGCAGAGAACGTTAGCTTTGCGTCACTACAGCCATGGTCATGCCCAGCTTGATATAGTGTCTCTATTGCCATTGCATTATGTATTATTCCTAAAGAAGCAGTAGATACTATTACCAATATTGCTGTAATAACGAATCCGGTTTTCATACCTTTTCTTATCACATGTAACGACAGGTTCGATATAACCATTATATTCTCTAGCTTCAATAACTGTAAAGTATCCTCTTTCCTCATCGGAGTAGATGTCAAACACTTGTTTTTGTATTTCATCTCTGAGATTGGATAACCTTCCTTTCAAAGATTTTGTCGTTTCTGCAATAATGAGTGTAGTTACAAGACACCTTTTAGCCTCCGTAACATACTCATGCCAATTCTTACCCATCAAATAGACCGTTTAATCGATAGCAGGAATTGTTTTGAATTATTCCAAGGAAGCTTTGTTATTCCTTTCTTACAATTGACGCTTAAGGAAAATCACCTACCCACGGAGCTATTTGTACTATAGCCTCACAAACCTTGGTAGCATCATTTGTTTTGTTAACTAGTAATTCATGCTTTACTGTACGTGAATATTTATCAAAAATTAGCAT
>JBKPMK010000250.1:0-6381 GCA_046732115.1 Thermoproteota archaeon | reverse complement strand
ACATGGATGGAAATATCACGATATCAGATCAATACATAATCACTCTCAACGATGAAGTATCTCGTAATCCAGAATCCCTTCAGAACGCGCTTGATAATTTGACTGCCAAGGTCCAGAGCGAGGGTGCAAAAGTGATTTATGTCTACAAAGAGGCAATAAAGGGTCTAGCCATCAAGGTGCCAGACCAAGATATACTTTCACAATTACTAAAGGACCTTAGAAATGATCCAAGAGTGGCTTCGATAGAAGCAGACAAGACTATGCATGCTTTCTCAGCTGGAATGTAGTAAAGACCTGTTTTATAACTTATAACATATTGCAAACCTTTCACAAGATTAGAAAATTTATTTCGTATTGATGCCTAAAAAAAAGTACGTGAATTGGCTTGCTGTAGTATTGGTAAAATGCACGCTTGAGTCTGTTTGTGTTTGGAGTAGTTCCTTAGCCGCGAAGAAAAAATATCGGAACTTATGCATGAGAGTTATTGTCCGGATTAGAATTTAATTAACTACTTACAATTGGCTCTCTACCATTGAATCTTCTCATAGTTAGTTAGAAAGGATTCTTAATTATGAAGCAATAGGATTCCTTTTATAAAAAGGAATTAATTACGGTCTGGTCATGTTTCGTTCTAGTAGGGGATATTCACGCGTCCAGTCTCCGGTATTAGCGGCAGCAGCTGCAATGTTTTTGTCATTTTCGTTTATTTTTCCGATCCCAGTTGCTCACGTCGCAGCCCTTCAGGCTCAAACTGGATTTGGATTTGTTCAATTACCGCTGCCACTTCCGAACCAACAATCACAGCGTATGCATTCCATGTCAAATTTTGTAAACCATACTCAGCAGAGTACGGTTAATATTTCCTCATCTGCAAACGAATCAATAAGGACGGCACCATCTAATGACGAGTTTATACCGAACCAATACATCATAGTCCTGAAGTCAGGTGTACATCCTCATGCGTCTTCAATAGCAGATAAAGTAAAAAATTTAGCCGCACAGAAAATCATGAATTCAGTGGCCGATAAACTCCGGAATATAGATGCCTCAATCATTTTCAAGAATAATTTTGCATTTGACGGTTTCTCTGTCAAAGTTCCAGACCCTCATGCCCTTAATATTATAAAACAAGACCCTAATGTTGCTTTCATAGAACAAGACAAAGTAGTTCACATCAATTCGCAGATCCTGCCAACTGGCATAAAGAGGATAGGCGCCGATCATAGCTCTGCAATCGCAGGAAACGAGGTTGGAGATGTTGACGCTGATATTGCAGTTCTGGACACCGGTATAAGCTTGAACCATCCTGATCTAAATGTATATAGGCAAAAAACATTTGTAGCAGGCACCACGACAGCCAACGATGATAATGGCCATGGGACGCATGTTGCAGGCATTGCAGCAGCTAAGGATAATTCTATAGGTGTTGTTGGAGTTGCGCCTGGAGCTAGGTTATGGGCTGTAAAAGTGCTAGACAAAGATGGCGGAGGAGCAGTTTCTACTATCATTAAGGGCATTGACTATATAACTCAACACGCCAGTGAAATTGATGTTGCTAATTTAAGCTTTGGATGCGATTGCAGTTCTCCTGCGCTTGACACCGCAATAAATAGTTCAATACAGGCAGGTATAACATATGCAGTAGCAGCGGGAAATGATCACAAAGATGCTTCAACTTTTTCACCTGCGAACGATCCAAATGTAATAGCGGTCTCAGCAATTGCAGATAGTGACGGTAAATGTGGCGGGACAGGAGGGCCCACAAATCATGGAAATGATGATACGCTTGCTGACTTTAGTAATTATGGAAAAGTAATATCTATGTCTGCGCCGGGTGTAAATATACTCTCTACGTACAAGGACAACTCCTACACAACCCTATCTGGCACGAGCATGGCATCACCTTTCGTAACTGGAGCAGCTGCTCTGTACAAGTCTATTCATCAGAGCGCGTCCCCGTCTGAAGTGCGTAGAGCTCTTTTAAATGAAGGTTCTATCGTAGGAACGACTTGTGATGGTGATGGTCATGGTTATTTTAGAGGGGATCCTGATGCTTTACATGAGCCATTACTATATGCAGGAGGACTTTAGCAAATACGAATTGATAAGCCTCTAGTTTTTCAGTCAGACTTTGGTTTGTGAAGTTAGTTGAATTTACGATTACTGTGGTTTGGATTCAGGTTAGAACATTCGTGTTGAGTATGAGCCGTTGCCCTACAGATATTGAAGACACTTTTCATCCATTCTTTTGTGAATTATTATCTACAATTCAGTCAGGTGTCGATTCATTTGATAGAGTATTACTATTAGAATGGTTGCAAACAGTCTGTTACCAAATGTGATATCATTCTATGTTTGCGATTGCGGCTGCTGATACATATACCTGGCGCAAAGACTGCGCAAATTTTTTGGATCAAAATAAAAGGATATAATATTATATCTTCTATCGTGCCGATTCAGAAAGAATCATTCCTGATCTTTACTGGGATATAATTGTTCTTTGCAATTCTTCAACAGTATATATAGGTAGAGAGCAAGCAAAGTTCTTACATACATATGCTACTTCGGCTTTTTTTTCGTTGTCGAAATTCGCGGTTCTGCCTGTGAACATAGGATATTTCTGGAGTTTTTCTAACTCCGCTATGTCGTTTATGATAACGCTAATCCCGTCTGCGAGATACTGCTTGGTCAACCATTCGCTCATTTTGTGAGGGACTTCACTCGTAGGTTTTTGGATGATAACAATCTCAACTGGGCTCTTCTTCAAATACGTCGACATGGTCACCAGTAACTGTCCAAATCCAAATGGATTTTTTACGGCTGGTGTGCTCGCGGCCTTAATGATCTGTTCTGCCTTTTGGAGATAATCCTTATTTTGGACAATATGGAAAAGTCTAAGCAAGTTATATGCTGCTATTGAATTACCGCTGGGAATGGCAAGATCATAGAAGTTCTTTGTTCTAATTATGAGTTGTTCGTGATCATCGGATGTAAGAAAAAGACTTCCACTGCTACTATCCCAGAAATGCTTTAGCATAAAGTCGGTATAATTCAATGCCTTTTCTAGATACTCTGCTTTGCAGTCAACTTCAAACACATCCAATAAACCGTTAATGTAAAAGGCATAGTCATCAAGGTATGCATTTAGCTTCGAAACACCGTTTTTAAATGTTCTGCGCAATCTTGCTTCGTGATGAACGGCAATCTTGCTTTCAATGAAGTTTATCGCGTTTAATGCATAATCCAGATATTTTTTATTGCCTGTAATACGATATCCTTTCGCAAAGCCAGATATCATAAGGCCGTTCCAAGATGTCAAAATCTTGTCATCGGTTCCCGGCCTCGTCCTCCTATCCCTAATTTCAAGGAGCTTTTTGCGGCCATTTTCTATAGTCTGTTCTATACTGTTAGGATCTAAGCCATATTTTTGCGACAAGCTGTTCAATGACATGACAATACTTAGAATATTCTTTCCCTCAAAGTTGCCTCCATCTGAGACTCCGTAGTAATCACAAAATATATCAGCAACCGTACGGTCTCCTAGGCTTTCTACTATTTCTTTTTTCGACCAGACGTAGAATTTTCCTTCTTCACCTTCGGAATCAGCATCCTGAGCGGAGTAGAAGCCACTTTCAGGAGAAGTCATCTCCTTGATAATATACTCAAGGATACTTTCGACTATTCGCATATAGCTTTCCCTGCCAGAGATCTGATACAGTTCTGCATACATTTGCGTTAAAAGGGCATTGTCATAGAGCATCTTCTCGAAATGAGGAACTAGCCATTTCTGGTCAGTAGAATATCTGGAAAATCCTCCGCCCAGCTGGTCATGGATTCCGCCTGCCGCCATTTTGTCTGCAGTAAACATCACAAAATCTCTGAAGCGGTTAATTCTTGAAATATCGTAATATCGCAGCATGAACAGAAGATTTGAAACATTGGGAAATTTTGGAGCATGACCAAAACCGCCATAGGCAGGATCTGCCATATGAAGCAAGCCCAGCCCAGCCTCGTCTAAAACCGATCTGTCAATATCTAGGTGTTGACCTTGTACTTCGATATCCATGGCCATGGAAGACAAAGACTGCATGAACTCTGACGCAGCAGAGGCAACCTGCTCTTTGCTGGTGTGATATGATTGTGACATCTGATTTAAGATTTTTCTAAAACTTGGCATACCATACCTACTATCTGCAGGAAAATATGTTCCAACATAATATGGCTTTTGATCAGGAGTCAAAAATACGGATAGCGGCCATCCGCCATTACCCGTTGCGAGCTGACAAACCCTCTGGTATATATCATCTATGTCTGGGCGTTCTTCTCTGTCTACTTTAATATTGATGAAATTCGCATTCATCATCTTAGCAGTCTCTTCATTCTCGAAGGACTCATGTGCCATAACATGACACCAGTGACATGCACTATAACCTATACTGAGGAAAATCGGTCTATCCTCGTTTTTAGCTCTATCCAGAGACTCTTTCCCCCATGGATACCAGTCAACAGGATTATACGCATGCTGCAGCAGATATGGACTGCTCTCATTGATTAATCTATTAGCTTTGCCCTTACCGTCGTTGTGTGTACTCTGGCTCTGCATTTGTGGTCATCAACTATTGGCAACAATGGTATTTAAGACTCATTTATGAAATCCCGGCTATGAATTCATATCCTATTTTATTCAAAAACTCCAAAATATGTTAGTGAATTTTGTGAGACAAACTAGAAAAAAAAATGAATATGTGTGGAGTCCGAGCAGGTAACTCGTAGCAAACGAATTTGGGTCATGAAGACTCTTTGCAGAGGTGCCTTTCTTTGTGGTCTTGAAAATGAATCTCACAAAAGTCATTATTGCAGTCATAGCAATGCCAATCAGAGAGCGTATAACATACCATGCATCGTCCTGTTGGCTTATTGTAATCAAAATTTTTTCTAGGTTTTGCAGGCTTGTGCTGCTGTTGTCCTCTCAACAATGAATCCCCATAAAGACAATAAGAAACCTAAACAAATACTATGATTTCACCAGGACAGAATATACTTACTGATGGAATTATCATCCCTACTTTTTCTTGCTCCAATTTGATTTACTAAGAATTATAATTATATAAGCATTAATTTCCATAATAAAATACACATACGAATGTAGTTATTGTCATACAATTTTGATGTTCTTCCAACATTTGTCTGGTCTCTATCACACCATCCCAAGTGTATAAAGGTTTCCTAAGCGAAGGCGGCAATGCGATCACTCAATATACAAGCATATTCTCCAAATGTCTTTACTCAGAAAATCTTATCAACATTTAAAGAATAGGTCAACTCTTCCATGTAATGACATAATATACTTGAGTCGCATCGTTTTATGGGCATTTTTGGTTTATCGTAAATAATTTTGATCATATGGAACTTCAACAACCTTGAGATCCTCGGCTGCTTCGGTGTTACTGTGGATTCGCTGTGCCTCCTTCACCAAATCTGTAACGTCCTCGTATCTAGCACTGAAGTGAGTGAGGTAGAGTTTTTTAACAGAACAAGACTTCGCCAAAAAAGCAGCTTCTGTAGCCGTACTATGAAAGCTTTCCATGGCTTTGGTTTGTTCGTCTTGGCTGTATGTTGATTCATAGATAAGCAGATCACAATCCTTAAAGAAGAGCCGCAATTTTTCTGTAGGTCTAGTATCGCCAGATATACCAATTTTTCGACCAGGCCTCGGAGGTCCAACTACCTGAGATGAGTTTACAGTCTTTCCGTCTATAAGAATATTCCTTCCCTCTTGCAGTGCACGATATAATTCGCCTTCTGGGATTCCGATGCGCTTTGCTTCTTCAATGTCAAATTTGCCTGGCCTATCAAATTCCGTCACACAGAAAGAATACGCAGGAACAGAATGAGATGATTCACAACAAGTAATTTGATAGTCTCTAGCTTTTGTTACGATGCCTTCCCCTTCAATTATATGAATATTTACATCAAACACAAGTCCAAAATGTATGATTCTCATATTCTCCTTTATGAATTCTGCCAATCTTGGTTGGCCGAATATGTCAACTGATCTCTGTCTACCTTGTAGGGACATTGTTTGCAAAAGTCCGAGTAACCCAACACAGTGATCGGCATGCATATGCGTTACAAAAATTTTCATTTTTCTATTCATACCAAGATGAGCTTTGATGAAATTTTGCTGCATGCCTTCGCCTGCATCGAATAGCAACAGTTCTGACCCTCTTGTCAATGCTACCGATGATAAACCTCGTCTGAATGTAGGAATAGCTGCCGAGGTTCCAAGAAATGTTATTCTTAGTTCTGTCATGTTGTCAATTGTCAACCTTTTAGCTGCGCGGGTCTAAAAATTATTGCTACGTTCATTCAATTGATTAG
>JBKPMK010000249.1:0-2228 GCA_046732115.1 Thermoproteota archaeon | reverse complement strand
ATAGTGACAATTTAATATTAGATCGAGTTGAGAAGAAAATTTGCTCAAAAGGCACCTATGATAGTAATTTCAGGCTCATGTCTTCATTTTGAAAAGGAAAGACAAAAAATAATGGAATTTATAGGCGAGCTGGAATGGGGTGCTCGCACAAAGAGCAAATGTGAATGTTCTTCTACAGGTAGTGCGATGGGTTGGGATTTCTTTCAGATTTACTTTGATCCGAATTTTGTAGAACAGTTACTTGATATTCACCCTGACATAGAGAAGGAAGAAGGCAATATGATAGAGCAACAGTTTGTATTATGGCTTTCAAAACAACTAAAGAAAAAAAAGATGGAATACTATCTAAAGCTGAGCGATGTACCATACGAGATGACAAAAGGCTTTAGATTAAATCCAGAGTATTATCGTGATGATAAAGAACTTGAAAAGCTTCGTTAAGTCATCGTCGTAACATAAGACGCCAAATTCTACTGCTAATTAATGTGTGTACCGAAATTGAATTTGAATATATATTAATCACAGTGGATACATGTCTTATTTTTTATGCTTTAAATAAACAATATTCATATGCTGCTTTCAGTACAAATACTACAAGACTATTGAACCAATTAAAAAGACAATATGTCTGTCTGGCATAATTAGAATTAAAAGTATAAGAAACATCTAATTCTAATTTGAGTAATTCAATAACTTGCTTCAACGAGAAAAAATTTCATCTATATGCACATCAGTTATTGCACATATCAGCGTCTAGTCTAACACTGGGAAATTAATTTCGTTCAAGAGGAATAATTCCGCAATAAAATATTAGCTTAATTTATAAATAAATTTTGGTGTTCTATGTATGATAATTAGTGAGTGGCATTATTTTTGACTTGGACGGTGTGTTAGTAGATTCAATGCCGACACATTATAAGGCATGGGAGATTGCATTTAGGGAAGTCGCAAATATTAAAGTCGATGAAAGAATGATTTACCTGCTCGAGGGTATGAGAGGTAGTGATTTAGTTAAGACGATTTTTGAACAAAAAGGATTTAACAATCATTCGCTCATAGAAGAAGTTAATAGTAAGAAAAATGAAATTTTTAAAACAATCTCAAGTATTGATTCCTATGATGACACTAAGGAGTTCGTTGCTTCTTTAGAGTGTTCTAAAGCGGTTGTTAGCGGCTCTGCAAAAGAAGATGTCGAAACAATAATCGATACGAGCTTTGGCAAAACGTTGTTTGACATAATAATTACTGCTGATGACATTGAGAAAGGTAAGCCCGATCCTTACTCGTTTACAATAGCACTAAGAAAAATGAACCTAAAACCATCTCAAACAATTGTAGTAGAAAATGCCCCGTTAGGAGTTCAAGCGGCAAATAACGCAGGTATTAAATGCGTAGTAGTTCTTAATAATTCTCCACTCATGGTTTCAGATTTTAAATCCTTGATATCACAAGACGAAATCTTTAAGGAAACGAGATCAACGAAAAATGTATTACAAAGTTGGTGTAGACAAGTAAGAAAGTGCTAAATAACGTGCTAGAAAAATACCTTGACAGAAACAGAATTAGAAACATTTGAAGAGATTGGGAGAATTGGTTTGCCACAATTGACGAAAAATTCTAACCCAAATGCCAATATGGATGATTTATAATTGTTGTACTATTAGTACTGCATCTAACAGGGAAGGCAACAGCAGATAAGCACATATTTTGGCATGATAATTACTCCGAAAATTTAGTCTACAGTTATTGAATTTGCTATTATCATATTTACTATCTGCAATAACTCATCATTTCCGATTGGTTTTTGGATATAATTAATCTTACCTAGTTCTGGAAAATGTTGACTTCTAAACTTCTCATAGTACTCCTCCGAAGCTGTTATAAAAATTATATGTACAGTTTTATCAAGTTCTAGTATCTTCTTACAAAGCTCAAATCCATTTAGTACAGGCATTTTGATATCAAGTAAGATCAAATCATAATAAGCAGGTCTGAATTCTTGGAGAGCTTTAACTGAATCTGTATATGATACGCACTCATAACCAGCGTCTTCTAATACAATTTGGTAAACCATACAAAGATCAGGCTCATCATCAACTAATAGTATCCTTTTACTTATTCTTGTATTATGATTATGCTGCATTTCTTCCTGTTCTTGCTCTTCTGTTCCTTGATTCTGCAGATTACGTGTAGTATATTTGTAACCTTCCTTTGTTTGAATGTGTATC
>JBKPMK010000248.1:0-2290 GCA_046732115.1 Thermoproteota archaeon | reverse complement strand
ATTTCAATCGTACTTGCAGGATTGATACTCAATGCACGTGCCATATCATTTAATTTAAAAATTGCATCTACTACCATTCCTATTAGTTGTTTAAGATCGTCATCAAACTTTCCCTTCTTTAAGGAAGAAATTTTCATGTTTGCAAGTCTAAATGCAATCCCACTGATGTATCCTGCAATATCATCCATAATATAAGCAGTTCTAAGAATGTCCTCCCTGTAAACCATGAGGCTCCCTATTTCAGCAACTTCTCGCGTAATCTTTCTACGTAAATTTTCTACCTCTTCTTCAGCATTTCTCATACGTTCTATACATGTATGAACGTCTTTGTCGTCTGATCTAACGATAGAAGCAGTAAGTGCTGACAAATCCCTAGCTGAATTTAAAATTCTATTAATTTCATTATGTAAAACAGCCAGTGCTTTTCGTTTAGCCTGGACTTCTAATTCACCACTATACATTTTGTATAGAAAACACTTTATCAGGCTAATAATTCTTTTGACAGATGCAAAAATTAGATTTATATTTGTACTTCAATTAATGAAATTACTAATATATGTGTATATATATTAATTAGAATCAGTGAATTAGTAAATATTAAAAAAGTAGCCCTTACTTTATGAGGAAGTTATGGGTATTTAGTGCCTCAGATCAACTAAGCATTTTCTGAATAACAAAATGTATGCAATTCAAAATAATTACCTGTTTTACAATTAAATCCCATTGTGTATGCATTGAATTGTGTATGATTTTATATTCCAAAATTTGCGATACCAATATTTATCTTCTCTCTAGTATGGTGTCTTTTATTTCTATTATGTCTCTAAGGATTGCACTTGCGGTCTCAATACCTCCAGCCCCGCGCCCAATTATTGTTTGTTCTCCCGAGTGTTCAGATGAAAAAGTTACTGCATTTAATGTCCCATTCACACATAATGGATCGATTTTCGATACCTCCATTGGTTTTACATTAAGAACTTTATTATCACACTCTGCAATCAGCTTTATAGCATTGCCCCTTTTATGAGCTTGTTGAACGTCATTTGTGGTAATTTCTTTAATTCCACTTCTATTGACATCTTTCATAGTCACTTTCATTCCCATTATCCAATTAGCCATGATTACAAGTTTGGCCGCCGGATCAAATCCATCAATATCAAGAGATGGTACTGCTTCCGCGTACCCTTTCTGCCTTGCATCTTCTAAAGCATCTTCGAAAACCAAGCCCTCCTCCATTTTACTTAAAATATAGTTTGTAGTTCCATTCAAAATTCCCTTAAATGACATAATTCTGTCACCCTTCAAACAGCGCTTTGCGAAATCTAAAATGGGGGTTCCACCACCTACAGTTCCACTAAAACGAAGCATTACACTATTGTAGTTAGCTAGTTCTAACAACGAAGGAAAAGCCACTGCAAGAGGTCCTTTATTTACCGTAATTACATGTTTTTGTGATCGCATAGCAGAAATAATATGAGAAATGCCAGGCTCACCATCATTCAAATTAGTAGGTGTTAATTCGAGTAAGATTTCTGCATCTGTGTTTTCTATTATATTGCAAAAATCGTAGTTAAGACTACTTTTGCTACCATATTCATTAATCGTGCCTTTGGATTTCTTAACATCAAGTAGAGTTTGTAGATCAAGGCCTGCTGAACAAATACTGTGACCAGCACTATCAATACAAGCAACTACACGTGGTTTAATACCATATGCACTGTATAGGTCTGCAGATCGGGATAGTAGTAACTTTGCAAAGCTTTGTCCTACAACTCCAAAGCCAACAAGAATTAATCGCAATCTAGCTAATGGGGATTATAGGGGGATTAATATGTTTAAAATAATTCTCACTTAGTATGTAATAGTACTAATATTTCTATCTTTTTGAATTATAGAAAGATTATTGCATCACTGGATTTGAATATAATATTTGTTATATGTAATGTGTCCCACAAATTGTTGTGTATTATACTATAACCCCAAGTGTAAAAGCATAGTCGACGACAACAACCTTAAGGATAAAAATTATGCTGCAAGCGCCGTTTTAAAGACATCATGCATATATCATGTTAGTGTTATTACTTTCTAGACGATTCATTTAAAATAGAATGTGTGGTCTCCATTTTTCATACTCTTGTAGTAACCAATCCAGATTGCTCTGGAATTTTAGGCAAAAGGCTAAGAAGATGAGTATACTTTTCTAAGAATACTAAGCCAGCATTTGTAATTCGATACAGATCTCTTACCTCTGAATATTCTACTAATCCTCTTTCTACTGCAATAGCTAAGT
>JBKPMK010000247.1:0-4245 GCA_046732115.1 Thermoproteota archaeon | reverse complement strand
GAATCCTTACTAAATTTCGTCTGTACTACTAAATTGATAATATCTGCAAATGCTGATGTTATCATTACAAGAGTATTTTCTAAAAAGCTGATGTTTCTTCTAATTAAAAGTATGTCTGAGAGCTGTGACTTTGTAGGCTGATGTAGTATCACATGATCTTCAATCTGTTCTAATCTGGTATTAATGTTGCTTAATATCGGATAGTAACTTGAAATAATTTCTTCTATTGCAAAGCGGTACACCATTTCACAAATTGCTCTGCTATAGCTGCTACTGCTTTCAACATCTCTTTTACCAGATAATGATTGCTGCTGTTGCTGCTGTTCTGATAATTGCGTATGGTAAGCGTTGATTGATTCATGTCTAGGTACTGCTTTGTATTTATTGGCCTTGCTTACCAACAAGATGATCACAAATATATGATGCTTTTCAATTGTAAATTATATACAATGAGAATTTTTAACGCTAGTCCCGGGTTTGGCGCACCATTAACAGAGAATGAAGTTATCAACTTTTTATCAAATAGCAAATTAAATATCCATATTGGTACACTTGATAGGAAGGGAGAACCAAATATACATCCAACATGGTACTACTTTGACAATACCATTAACAGATTTTATATAGAAACATCTAAACAATCGAGAAAAACAGAAAACTTGCACACAAATAATAAGACCTACTATTGTATCGACGATCCTAGTCCGCCTTACAAAGGAGTCAAAGGTAAAGGAATAGTCAAAATTCATGAAGACATTAATCACAATATCCCTATAGCTGAAAAGATAATGACCAGATATCTAGGAAGCATTGAACACCCTATGGCAAAAGCTCTTATGAGTAGCGTTATGAATGGAGATTCAGTTATTCTGGAAGTATCACCTAGCTATTACTCGACCTGGGATTATAGCAAAAGGTAAACTAAAAAATACAATTTATGTTTTTTATACTATTCGCGGCAATTCTGCTAAAAATGTGCTATCCTGAAGTTTTATACGCCTAAAGGATAAAGGCGTTACTTTTTCTGGTCGTGTGCATATATATAATGCAGCTGTAAAAATATTGCAGCGTATCCTTTGCCATATATGTTCTGAAACTGGTAGACTATGGGAATAAGTATTATTTTATTTGATCTCGTTCCGAGTTCCATCAGGATTATATCTATAGTCTTTACCTGTTTCTTCATCTGCTGTCTTTTTATGCGAACCATCACAGAAAGGTTGATTGTTACTTAGTCCGCACATACAAATCCATTTACTTTCATTTCCTACTCTCACTTCCATTGGACCCCGATCTTCTTTTCGAACAAATCTTGCCATGGCAAAATAGAGATTCACACTCTATTATAAATTAGCAAGGAACTCAGAACCCATTTGGCCAAGATATGATATAAGTATATAATATGTTAGTGCAGTAGCATTTAACATATTACGGGGACAAATCAGCCTCATCTGTTAATGCAAATCCAGACTTTTTTGCTTCTTCTATTTCTTTTCTATTGGCTGGGTCTACAATCAAATCTTTTTTAAGTGCTTTCTTATCTCTGAGGCCAATACCAATTGTTGACGAACTTTGTATTTTTTCTGGATCATTTAATCCATTTGCATTTACCCCTGAAGCATTTTCCTCAATGTGGAGTTTCTTATTCCAGGTAGCAATATCGGGAGTATCATTAATGTCTATTATAGCTGCAGACATATCTACGACGTAGGCTTTCATTGTCGGTGGTTTTTTTTGTTTTTTTGGCACTTTATTATCGACTGGCAAATCTTTTTCCGCTTTGCTTTTCTTAAATTTTCTGCGAGAATTGTTAATCATTTAGTAACTAGTACTTACATCTATGATTTCATTGTTCATATATTTTACACAGGACAACGTAAGCGATGATACTAGACTGCTGTAGAGAAAGCTAGTTATTTTCCATTTTTTGCCATGTGTATCTTGAGTCAAAAGACGATCCGCTATAAAATATGTTTGCTATCACGGTAGATGTGAAATAAAGCAAAGCGCTGCTCCTATTTTTACTTTATTGTGTTTGCAAAACTTTTAAAATTATTATTGGGGTGGATTTTACCGTCAATTACACACGTCAGATTAAATGCACGATGATATGTATCAGGAATATAAGACCATTCCCAAAATGCACAGCCGCTTAGCTTAAAATTCTTCAGTCTGCTAACATATTCATTCAATTGTCTTCCATTTATTTTGATCCCTGGTTTGATTCCTGCATTAAACTCTCCCGCATACAGCGGAATATTTTTCATTAGCCAACATATTGATTTATAGTATCCCATAGTTAGACTGTTTGGTGGATATGGATGCACGTCAAATATTATTTTGTTAGCAACATTATTCGATGGCTTGGTTTTTGCTTGCTCCCATGGAACATTAAGTGTGTTAAGGGGATCTGAGGATGTAAAACAAAAAAATAAGGTTTTGTCAGTTAATTCAGATATATGTTTTACAAAATAATCATGATAAATCCCTACCTTTCTAAAGTCGGCCTGTCTAAATATCATCGGTTCGTTTAGTATCTCAAATCCCAATGTAGAATTTTTATCTTTTATTCTATTTATCATCTCTTCTAAGAATTCCAGTTGAGCATCCCAACAATCTTTTCCTTCATTAGTCTTTAATTTTCTATCCCACCATTCATTCCAAAATTTTTTTAGGACAACCAGCAGAATCTATTGCAGGCAGATATTCTCCAAATGATGATGCTAAGAGGGAATTAGGGAAGCCAATTCCAACACCAAAGATGAGCACTTCCATTGATGGTTATCATATATGCATGATATGCCGCATTTGTCAGCTAATGAAGAAATACTAACAAGCTCTTGGTTAAAACATTTGGGATTTCTTTCATACGATTCCCAGTATAAAGGAACTCTAATGCACTTAATTCCTGATTGTTCAAATATTCTAAAGGAATCATCCACGTAGTCGTCAGGAGGTTGTTGTTGTCGTTGTTGTGGTAGTGATGATGGTGTAACCCAGCCATTTTGACGCAATGCACAAAAATCCATGGAAGTTGACACCCGATAGGAAATTTTCCATTTTCTATATGGGACATTTAGGCTCTATTTAGCCATTGAGCTATTGTGATTTGAACTGCTACAGAACATCGCAATAATGTTTAATGTTTACCGAAATGTGATCTGTATAAATCTCGTTCTACTGGGATCAGTATTTCATATCAAACAAGCCTTATTGTTTAGCTGCAAATCTAAAATGCAGCAAATACGCCTACAGATGTTAAAAACCGAAGTAGTAGATAAACACATTATCATTACGGTAGGTTCAATATCAACAACTAAGATAATAATAATATTTTAATAATATGTACACTTATAATATAAGTAAGATAGAAAAAGAAATGACTTGGTTTCAAGACACCAACTATCACATATTGGAATCTAAAAGCAACATGCATAGATTATTATATTGTCCATTATGTCAAAAACTCGTATCTAAAACAGAATGTCAAAAACTACGGCAAGATAAACATGGAAATCTAGGCAATGTAAAAATATATCATTATGACAAGCTATCTAAACTAGAGCGAGCAAAAAGAAAAGAACAAAAGGAAAGCAAGCGACAACAAGAAATATCGAATATAGAATTAAATAAAATAGTACATAGGATATTCAACAACATATAAAAATCCAATTGTCAACCCGGAATTATCACAAGTTATCGTTGGAGTAGCTATTATACTCATAGGCATTGGAATCGGGCAAGCAGTAATAAACCTATCAGTCTCGTATGTCTCAGCAGCATAACTCAGCCAAAAATGAGCAGATTTTTTTTGAATCGAACATTCCCCCGAATTTCTTAAATAGATAAAGATAAATTCTTTATTATCGATAAAATGCCTCCATTTGGTTTTGGCAGGAAGGAACAGCCTCAATCCTTTATCACCGATATAACAGATAAGGAAGATTTGGAGGAAATCAAGGGAATAGCTGATATGTTAAATCCAAATGAAGAAGTGTTCGTTGTCGCCAGACAATCTAGACTAAAGCCAGGCGGTTCTGCCTTTACACCTAACATTATTTTTGGTACTGATAGAAGAATAATAATTAAAGATCCAACAATGCTTGGCTTACGACAAAATGTAGTTGATATTCCATATGATATGATAAGTAGTGTCAGACTCGACAAAGGTGTATTTTCTTCTAATGTGATATTCAAAGCTCCTGGCTTGATTAACTCAGGTCGTAGAGGTAAGTTAGACAGGCT
>JBKPMK010000246.1:0-2276 GCA_046732115.1 Thermoproteota archaeon | reverse complement strand
GAAAAGCAGGATAAGTAGCGGCAAGTAGACCATAGATTATAGCATTGCCCCCAAATTTCATAACTACAAAAACCAAGAAAGGTAAAACAATACTAAAACCTAGGGTGCCTACAAAATTAACCAAAAATATAGGAAAAAGTGAAGCCTATTTTACCAGACTAGCCATCATTGAAGTATCTATGCAGTTTCATTTAAAAATTGAGGGTACAATCCGCTTTTAATAACTGATGTTGCGGAAAAACATCTTATAATAGCGACTAAATTTATTAATTTCCAGATTGGTCAACACTGTGTTATAGAACCCAGATAATACATAAGAACTTCCTCTCTGCTATTAATCTGTGAGCATGAGAGAGCCCAACAGGCAAAAAGTTGCCATAGCTACTGGCAGCTCAAGTGGAATAGGGTATGCGACTTCACTAATACTGGCAAGAAACGGATTTTATACATATGTAGCAACTAAATTCGTTGAACTTGAGCCTTTTGGAATCAAAGTAATATTGATAGAGCCTGGTGCAATTGGCAGTGGTTTTATGAAAGGAAGTATTATGTCTAATAGAGCATTAGATCCAAAATCGGCATACTTCGAATTTGTGCGAAAAGTCAGGTCCAAAATAAGCTCCGATCATGAGAATGCAACGCAGCCGGAAGAGGTCGTAAAGACCATAGTCCAAGCTGTATTGAGTCAAAAACCCGAATTTAGATATGTTGTTGGTACTGATGCTGTTACTCTAATGCAAGCAAGAAAAAAATGCCATTCTCAGATTTCCACCAGATGATACAAAAGATCGTACAATAGTGCTGCTGATGTGTTCAATTACAGCCTAGCCTTTTATATGAACCGCAGCAAAATCATTAGTTTTCATATGAATATATCGTTTATGGAAAAGTAGAAGGAATGCATACGCTTAAGCCCTACAGCTAACCAGATTACAGTTATCAATTGCAACTGTTCTCACGCTCTACCCCGGATTACAACTACCTACTGTTGGCGCTCCAATACATTTCGGTCCCACTGAGCACATGTCGCCGCAGCTTCATATGTACTTTGCAAGAAAGACAACAATACTGTATCAGGGGAATTTGATGTACTGACTGCATTATAGGGCAACACAAACTCCTTCATCACACTATGATAAAATGCTTCTTTTGGTTGGATATGGTACTCGTTAAAACCCTGGGGCTCGGGATATGAATAAGCATAGAAGATAGGTTCATTGATTGGTCCACCGCCAGGCCAGAAACCGCAACTACTTACTTCATGTGAATAAGCTTCTGTCATCACAAAAGGGGCGCAGTATGGTGCGCCTGGATGTGAAGGCGCACTACGTCCTGAAAAGCGAGTAATGGCAAGATCAAAAGCCCCCCAGAAAAAATGCACAGGGCTTACCTTGCCTATGAAGCGAGATCGAAATTCAGAAAACACGCGGTTAGCCTGAGAAAGTATTCGCCAGAATCGCTGTGAATACTCAGGATCATAAGATTTGTGTTTGCTGTCCTGTTCAAAAGGAGTTCGATCAGGTACTTCTACTGGTGTAGTCCAAATGGTTACTGGTACTCCGAGCGATCTTAACAATGTCATAGTTTCGTGATAAAACTCTGCTACTGAATACGATCTTAGAGTAATTTCCTTGGTAGGATTATCTGCAGTTACAATCAGCAGAAGATTAGAAATGAAATCAAAGTCTATCTGCAATGGTCGACCATCGTAATACATTGACGATGTCGTAAGCCCACGTGGTGTGACATACAAAGTAGAATTCCACCAGTGGTTTACTTGTGGAGTCAGTGCAAGCCTGATCTTTCCTACAATTTGAGTCCACCTGTGGAGTGTGTCATAGGTATCCTTCCATTCTGACAATGGAAGTTCTGCTGGCCACAGGTTTGTTGTTGTAGTTGTATTAATCATTGATATCCTCTCCCTTAATTCCTATTTTTGCCTTTTGAGTGACACATCTTATGAAATGCACAATAGGCTTGTGCCGCTAATATAGTTGATGATGTATTTATTGATAATTTTCCATCCAGACTTGATTATGATATTGCTGTAGTTGTCTTATTTGCTCTAATGTCATATTATTATCGATATCTTTAGAATCATATGCGCATATACCAATAGCAGGAAAGTTAAATCCTTGTTCTAAACATGATTCATAATCAAATAATTCTTTGGTAAACCCCTTCTTGAAAAATGCTGTCATATCTCCAAACACTCGTATTCCTCTTTTACCTTTGCTAAGACAGTTTTCCGCCAAAGTAGACAATAAGGTAATTGT
>JBKPMK010000245.1:0-3419 GCA_046732115.1 Thermoproteota archaeon | reverse complement strand
ATTCGTGCCAGAGACTTGAATCAGATGAGAGACGTTGTAGAAAATAAGATACGTAAATTACCACATATTTTGGAAACAGAGTTAATGACTGTTTTGAAAACTAAAAAGGAAGAGCAAATAGTCTCTTTGAAAAAGGATATTGCAACATAAGAATGCCACATATATGGGACAATTAGCTTACTCCTGCAGGTGGCTGATAACCTTCTTCACTATGATCAATTCTCTTGTGAGTTCAATGTTTCAGCACTTGCCACACATACTGCATCAATATTCTTTAAGAGAGGAAGGAGAACGTTTGGGATTTGAAGCTGCAGCCACCACTATGTATACACTCATGTAATTAACGCTTTGTGAAATTCTAGTTAGAGATGTGAAATGCATTATATCTTTTACAGGATGTATGGGATACTGCTATTACAGCGTGTTAACCTTCTAGGCTATGATAATAATAATGATAATGACAGATGTCGTAAGGAGTTACAGCACTGTGTTTTACACCAAATGCTATCTTGACAGTTGTATGATATTCAGTAATGTTCCCAGTAATGGGATCTACTTTTGCAGTCATATCTCCCCAGTGCAGTTATCTCATGTATTGTTTTCCTAGATTCTTCTATTGCAACTTGAGCTGCATCTTGCCAGTTTTCATCAGAACTACCAACTTATAAACGCTGAAAAAGCAGGCCTTCTAATTGAAGGTGCAGGAGAGCAAAGTTGATATTCAGCGTCAGGAAGGTTAAACAACCAATCTGCACTTCCTCTAGTTAATGATGTAATGTTGATATAGAGAGTGTGCGATCGTTGGTCATATGAGTCCCCCTCAATTATAACTCATCTGTCTGTTAGAGAAGATAATGAAAGCTCTTGAATAATCTTCCTTCCTTCCTCCGCCGCAAATGCTTTCAAAGTTTTGGTTCTCACGTTTCCAGTTGAGCCAACTTTGAGCATCAGGGACATTACTGTTTCATCATTTGGAGCTTCTATAATTATTACTACATCATATTCTCCAAAAGTATAGTAACCTCTAATCAATTTTCCACTTGCTTTTTCCAGTGATGCTTTAAATGAATTGTAACGGCCTGAAGATTCTTTGATTTTGCTAATGCCTTGCTCCGTCCAATTTATGAGTAATATGTAGTGGGACAAATGTAACAGATAAGTAGATGTGTCATGCACACAACCATTTGGAGTACTTGTATATTACAATATGATCAGTTTCGATAGATAAAGCTAAAAAATTAAACGGCGTAATATTACGAGGCAAGAAATTAAACTTAGCACAGAAGTTGAACAGTTAGAGTGGTGTAGCTCAAAGATTAACAGGACAGAGATCGATTGAATAAAGGCAAGAAGGAATATGATTGGGAAAACAACCGTCATTCAAGTTTCCTGAATATTCTGGAACATATTAAAGGGAATTTAAGATCACGAGTATAAATCATGCATTATAGGCTTGCCATGGGAGCAGCCTTTCACTCATTTGCAATGACAATATAAAGAATAACTACTTGATTCTACTTATTTTTACATATTATATAGAACAATTCTCCTGATTTCATTTTTACGTCTGTAGCATTGGCAAGGGAATTATCATGTAAACATCGAATAGTTACGCTTTCACCTTTTTTCAAATCGACATCTCCTCCAGGCCTTTCGCAATTAAATCTCAGTTGGTTTGGTTGGTCATATTTAAAAACTTCTGTACTTGTCGCGAAATCCTTATCGTTAACAAGATCACAACCAAGAGCTAGTGTGGCACCTGGACGTATTGGATATATTTTATCAGCAAAGCTTAAATGAACTACCATAGGCGTTGCTACTAATAATACGATTACAACAAACGATATCATGATATAAATAAGTACAAACACATTTCTGTTACTGTCACTAGTCATCATGTATGCGCTAATACAAGATAAAGAAGCAACTATAAAAGATTGTGAAGTGAAAATGCTGAATTCAGCCAACGTGTCAACCACTAGATGAAACCGAACCTACGATTCAGATTTAGGAATACATGAAGCTTATTTTCATGTATAAACATTGAACCCAAAATATGGGTTTATGTATCTCCTGAGCGTGAGAATTGAACACAACAATAAAGCAAGCACGGTGAAATTGAATGTTGAGCACAGAAGTTGAACAGAAAGAAAATGATAGAATAGGTTGGCGTAAGGTAAGACTCAAGAATTAAGCAGCCAAGGATTAGCTTCTTAGTTATTATATTGTACTTTAAACCATGCAATATAGATTAACAACTATATGTCCTTAGTTGCAGATAATTTTTGCCTGCTACAAAATCCTCAATACCCTCTATGACTACCCACTATGAGACTATGACCGTACCTTTCATTCCGTCAGCTGAATGTATTGTACAACGATAGTCAAAGATCCCATCAGCGTCAAAGTTGTATCTCCAAGATTCATTAGGCTGTATAAAGCCGCTGTCTACCGAAATTGGAATAGTACGCGACGATGAAGAGCTAGACATGTTGTTATTATTGTTACTACTAACATATTTATAGTAAATGCCTACTACATTATGGGGAAGGTTAGAATTATTAAACCAAGTTAACACTGAGCCGGGTCTCACCTTAACCATATCAGGCATAAAGATATTCATTCCAGAGAATACAAAATTTGGCTTCAATGTCTCCTTCATAACTCTTTCAGGCTCTTCGGACATTCCTGTAACTATGCCTTTACTGAGATCCACAAATACATTCCATATATGTTGGTGGGATTCGCCTGTCTTGTTTGATATCTGATTGAAATTTATAGGATTTGAATAGAATTTTCCGTCAACATACTGCCAGTTAGATGTAATTATTACCTGACCAAAATTACTGTAGCTGATTTTTCCATTTTTGTCTTGTAGAAGAGTTGGCTGAACTCCAGCTATTGTCAGTGCTCTACCTTTTTGTCCAGCAAGTATCTGTTTTACTGCGGTGTCATTCTGTGCTACCTGCACACCTTTTGCTGCAGCCTGATTTATAGCATATGCGAAAGTACTATCTCCAGGAGTAGGTGTTTTTATTACTCTAAGGTCATTTTTTATCGACTGGTCAGACATAGGGTTATAGTTAGATAATCTTTGTTCAGGGGTGAGCCTTGTTGAAATCAACGTTATTCCAACTGCCAATATTACAGCTATAATGACTATTAGAGGAATCAGCTCTCCGCGTTTGAATTTATTGCTTTTGGCCAATGAATTTTATCTATCCTTTATAGACACTACAAGGTATAAAATCCTAGTTTCACCAACTTCAGTATCATACCCTTTTACTTTTTGTCCTTGTTGTTGTATCAACTACCTATTGACTTGAAAGGAATGCACATAATACTTTTTCAAAGGAAAATGTATGTCCTATTGTATCATCTACTGCTACTCATCATATTAAGATGCTTGACTAAACTAT
>JBKPMK010000244.1:0-2838 GCA_046732115.1 Thermoproteota archaeon | reverse complement strand
ATTTATTTATTTCAACAATTCCATAAAATTTGGATGTATATAATCACTTAACCATACTGAATCTGAAGCTTGATAAAAATGATAGCCTCCAGTATTGTATGCTTCAATTGCAGAAATGGCGATTATAACTGGTTCATGTTCTTCGTTTTTTGAAATCGTTTTGCGCTTTCCCACCTGTAATGCAGTATGCTTGTCAGTAGACAGGTGAACATATTGGCGATTCATAGGCCTAAGACCTTGTGACATTATATTTTTAGCGGCCGTAGGAGATGCACCATGATATAAAATGTCTGGAGGTTTAGAATCTATCTTTTGTATTTTGGTAAAAGGAATAAAAGA
The DNA here is from genome assembly GCA_046732115.1 of Thermoproteota archaeon. GTDB lineage: Archaea > Thermoproteota > Nitrososphaeria > Nitrososphaerales > Nitrososphaeraceae > JAFAQB01. The sequence continues at coordinate 2,499 of JBKPMK010000244.1, read as the reverse complement.
AGAAGAATGTCCATATAGAGCACGAATTTTATCATCCTTTATTTCAAAGCGTACTTTCTCTGACCTAGTAATCACCTCCTCAAGATTCTGTTTTTCAATATGGCGTAACCATTTATTGCTATGATGATAGTGATGTAAAGATAATGCAAACAACAATTCACTTATCGATGTCCAGCCTTCCTTATCTAACACCAAATTATATTTCAGAGGATTATGCCTGAGAGCATAAGAGAGAATATGACTTAGCTTTGCGAAGTCCTTGTCAGATAACAAATCTCTAGTTACTCTATGTTAATAGATAAACACATGATTTATTATTTATTTCATGTATTTCATTATTTTAGCTGCAAAAGATTGTTTGTACTTATCGAAAGATTCTTCTTGCTTAACCACATCTCAATTTTACAGCGAATAACATCGGATGCATCCACTATTTTGTTATCATATTTTCCAGTCAGGTTCAATTACATATTTCTTTGAAGCAGGATAATATATTGCACTTTTGTATTTTTGATGTTGGAGGAGCCATTTCTTAATCAGAAGTAATGTGAATTGTATCAATCGTTTCTGGATATGTTGACAAATGGCTATTAGAATGTGTATTATAAGACATACTACATATCATATTACATGAGAAAAGCAGGACAGAACTCCTATGCCTTTGCATAAAAGCTTGCTTATAGATCCATAAGTGAGCATTAAGACAAGTAAGATTTTAGCAAACCATATATCTTGTGTAGCTGGACCAGGACCAAGGCCAAGAAGACGACTATTCCCTCATTTAATAGATTTAGCACTGCATAGTTATATAATTGGCGACTTGCTCAGGAATTCTTGCAAAATTCTACAGTATACTGATTGATCCTTTAGCCTGGCCTATCAGTTCTTTAAGGGATATAGGAGTCAAGATATATGCTGATCTATGATCCGTTGAAATATGGCGAATGGATATGTTCCAGAAAGTTGCGTATATCCTATCTTATTATTTCCTACATAGAAGGTAGGAGTTGCATCAATATGATTATTTATTCCCTCTTCTATCTGCTTGATTATTTTGTTTTCATATTTCTTTGAATCTATGCATGTTCCTAGCGCTTGTTTGTTTAGACCGATATCTGCAGCGAAAGTCGTCAATATTTTTGGTAGTTCATTTGCATCGAGGTTTTCCCAAAGCGATTGTTGGAATATAATATATCATGATATATCCAAAACTTGCCTTGTTCATTTGCACACTCAGCTGCTAATGCGGCTGCCATTGCGTTAGTATGAACGTCTTGCATAGGGTATGCCATAAAAATTTCTACAAATTTTTCATTCCCTTGTGCTGCTCTATCAGACATTATACTGTTATATTTTGTGTAAGATGAATAAGACAAAATTGTTGAAATTTCACCTGGAAATAAAAGCGTAGTATACATAAACAGTCCAGAGACTAAATTCAGACAGCCTCTGTTTCAATTATTACTATTCCTCATCATCATCGATCACTATCGAGTTCTCGTCTATGATCCGCCAAAGGGGAAACAGAGGAAGAAGTCATTAGAGACGCAACACAGCATGGTATGAAAGAACACGGAAAAACACAAGAAGATATGACTCAAATGCAAAGTAATCTTAGACTAGCAATTCGTAGCTTCTGACAACAACCTTTTTCCATTTGCATTCTATCGTGATTCTATACTTAAAAGCGGCAAACTTGCTTAATTTCGATCATACAATCCTCTTTGTATTTCTGAAGTATATTCCTTTTTTCTCAGTTTGGACGGCAGTGAATAGGGTATTTTGATAATCCATCCTGTATGGAGGTTAGGAGTGGTTTAGCTAATTATAGTATGCAACGAGGAAAAAGTTGTCTTTCAGTTCTAGCCATACAACATCTAACATCATACACAGAGAGGAAGAAGAGTTCAATGACAAACCAGTTGATGATGACTTTTCATCAAGACATATGACAAACTATTAGTCTTTATGCTTCCTTCTGGACTCATGTGATGCGCCCATACCTGTTAAAGTACCAATATATTCACCTGTTACTTCTTCTATAAACTCAAAACCATTTAATCTTTTGAGAATATCAAGTGTTAGCCTCATATTTGGTACATGAAGAGATACAAAATAAATAACCTATAAGATTCTAAACTGTAAGAATTAAATATTGGCCGATCTCAACGTAAATATAAATAACTTTAAGATTAGATACAATGTATATGGAAAAAGTCAAGCACCAAAACATCTATTGTTTCTCCATGGTCTTGGCTCTTCATCAGATAGATGGGGAGATATTCCAGAAGCATTGTCAAGGTATTTTCACTCAATATCTGTTGATTTAATAGGTTTTGGTGGAAGTGATAGACCTAATATAAATTACAGTATTGATAAATTTAGGGAATTTGTATTAGACTTTATGCATGCAATTAAGATTGATGATGGCAAGACAACGATTATCGGTCATTCTTTAGGCGGTTATATTGCAGCAGAATTGGCTATAGAAAATCCCCA
>JBKPMK010000243.1:0-1987 GCA_046732115.1 Thermoproteota archaeon | reverse complement strand
GGTCCAGATAATAATGTATATGTCGGTGTAGGTGATGTCGCAGGTCATAGAGGACAAGCTGAAAATAATCCTACTGGTATTCCACCCGATGGAACTGGTGGTATATTAAGAATTACACAAGATGGTCAGATAGCAAATAATCCTCCTCTTGGAGATTCCCTGCCGTTAGCGTTATACTATGCGTATGGTCTACGAAATACTTTTGGAATGGACTTTGACCCAATAACTGGAGATTTATGGGATACAGAGAATGGTAACACTTTTGGAGATGAGATTAACCTAGTCAAGCCAGGATTCAATAGCGGCTGGTCAGAGGTAGCAGGAATATGGGAAGCAGGGTCTAAACCTGGACCTGCCATTGGAGCTGATAGCAATAATCCTCCTAAAGGCCTAGTAACATTTGATGGAAAAGGAGTATATAGAGCTCCAGAACTTGCTACACTTCTAACAATTGCTCCAACTGCTCTTAAATTTCTAAACTCCGACAAACTAGGAACACATTATGAAAATACTATATTTATGGGAGATGTGGATTTTGGTAATTTATACAATTTCAAATTAAATCAAGATAGAACAGGGCTAATATTAGAGGGTCCACTTTCCGACAAGGTAGCAAATAATATACAAGATCTCAAAGAAGGAGGAGCAGTATTAGGACAAGGATTTGGCGTAATTACAGATATGCAGGTAGGACCTGATGATGGATATTTGTATATTCTTACACTTAATGGAATAATATATAGAATAGTACCCAGTTCTCTATCTTCTTGATAGATCGACGCATCTATCAATTAAAACATGGTTATAGCCAATCCTGATACCTTCATCTGGTCAATTCTTACACCAAAGCAAGCAATACAGAAACTTATCAATACGATAGACAGGATACAAATCATAGCGTTGTTACATATTATCAAGAATTGAAAGAATATTTGCAGCTCAATCTTAACGGAACTATGCTCCATAAGTATATTAGGTATAGAATGAATCCTATTTACTTTCATATTTCTTAAAGAATATACGTTATCATCAATTGGAATGTTCATAAAGGGAACAACTGCGGCTCTCTTTGCCATTGCCCTAGCCTCTTCGCTTATCATTGCGAGTGGTTTTGCCGGCTTTGTTTTTGCCGCAAAGAAAGGAAAAGGAAACAGCGTTACAGATACAATGACGAACTCAGATGACAGTGGAGGAGATAGTAATAATAACAATAACAACCCCGCTGCCTCCTCAGATTCGCAGACTCCAAATGATCCTACAGGATCAATCGATAAAACGAATAACGTTCTATCTGAAATGCAATCAAGTTTACATAAGTGTTTGAATGGTGATGGATCAGGCGGTAGTCTTAACCTAGCCAAAATAAAGAGCTGTGTTAGTCAGCTAACTAACGGCGGAGTTGGACAAGGCACAGAAGACCAGTCAAGCCCTGCGCAAGGTATTGGTATCCCAAACATAGGATAACGTAACAGAATAAAAAAAGCCCTACTTCTTTTTTTAGAAGCAACTATAATTAACATAAGATAACGTTATAGCTGAGCCCTGTGTCAACTCATGCTAATATCCCTTACAAGAGGGGATGATAGAACAATTAGCACCATACGGAAGAAATAGCAATTACAATCTTAGATCTAATTCACTTAAATATTGAACCTTGAACCGGCAATCACATTTTCCTTTACCCCCGAGCCCCGGAAGAAGTTGTACAAATTAAAGAATGAAGCTAGATCGCTTGAAGATACACCTCTTTTTTTCGCCTCTAGCGTTAATTCTCTAAATGAATCAAGAACGAAATTATCAAGCCCCGCTTTATAATCATCAACTATTATTGATATAGTGCCAGCGCCAATGTCATTATCAGCGGTAATCTTTTCGCGAGCTTCCCCCGCTAGCCACTGCTGGATTACTCTTCTTTTGACATTCTCGTTTATCGGGGCAGGCATTCCATGTATAATTATACTATAACATAGCTATAAAGTAAGCGTCA
>JBKPMK010000242.1:0-2740 GCA_046732115.1 Thermoproteota archaeon | reverse complement strand
CCATTTCAATACAAAGTTTAGAATATTGTTTGTCTAGCACCTGTTGTAGTTAGTTGAACATCGTTGTTACTGTTGTCAAAGAGTTAGCTTTAGCTCTTTGGTATCTTATTTATTGTTCAAGAATTCTTTTGGAATTGTATTTCGCTTTCTGGTATCTCATACTGCTCCCAATGCGATCTTTCTGTTGGTGGGACATTGATGTATTCTTGTGCTTGTACCATCAAAACAATACCATTTATGTTGGCAAAGTTTCTATTAACAAAGTTCACAGTTGATGCTACTGTCTTCTTATCGTGATGTAAGAACCTAATGTATTCACTGCCTATCTCACAGAGGTCATTATATCCATATTTATTTAGAACTTCTCGTCTAAAGTACATCCATTTTATATCTCTGTATTCATTGGTTGCTTGATCGAATTGTTTAATATAGTGTAACTCTTCGGATACTCGTTCTATGTCTGTTGTCGTCAGCCAAGGTGAGTCCTCAGCTTCTTCTTGTAACATGCATATATACACGCGTGCTAGACCTAGAATACTGTTTGTCTATCTGTTTCTTTGGCTGACTGGCCACCGTCATCATCATCATTGTCATTGCCATTGCTAGTACATTCCAAATCCTGTCTTTTCTTTTGCTTTTGCTGTGATTGTTGTTTGGTCCTGATATAGTTCAAAGCATTATCTATGGTTGTAGCGTTGGACAGTAGCTCAAGCTTGACTAGATGTATATCCTTGAATAATTCCATTGCCTGCAGCTTCTCCCTATTACCGTCAGATGTTTCAATTATATCAAATGCACGCTTTATTATGGAGTCAAGTGCAACAAGACAAACCTGGTATTGCTCTGGTAAATGATCTGTGGCATATTCTTTGATAGTTCCTTTAGCCTGCTCGCGTAGATATTGGACGTCTGAGCTAATCGATGCCTCAGATACCTTTAGCTCACGTGCTATTTCAATTTGACTTAGACCTCTGGACTGAAGTCCAGAGTTCAATAACCTTGGATCTACGCCATTGTAATTGTTGAGATTTAGGTTTAGTTTTTGTGCTCAATTATAGTATATCAAATGCGTGTCTGATTATGGTTTCTATTTGACTTAAGACCAATGGTATTGTTTGGTAAATGCTCAGTGACATATTCTCTGTTCTGTTCTAACTACTTATTGAAAGTACGACTCCATGTAGAGTATGAATGTGAGGCAGACTGCATAACGATAGGCTAAATGTAAATAGCCTGCTATGATATCTCATCCAAGTCGGTTATACATGGATGATGAAACAATCCTTAACAAAAATAGAATAGAAGCTCTTACTGATGGCGTTTTTGCTGTCGTTATGACTTTATTAGTTTTAGATATCAGTGTACCACAAATATCATCTCATTATGCTATCGATAGTGTTGCAGCTGGAACTGAACTACTTAAGAGACTATTTGATTTGTGGCCAAAAATACTTAGTTTTGGGATTAGTTTTGTAATATTGGCTATATATTGGGTGGCTCATCATAGACAATTTCATTACATTAAACAATCGAATCGCGCCCTTATCTGGATAAATATCATGTTTTTGATGGCAACATGCCTAGTACCTTTCTCTACATCTCTATTAGGTGAATACAGAGAACAAGAAATCTCAATTTTGGTATATGGTGGTAATTCGATCGTAATAGCTTCTGTGCTTTACGTTCAATGGAGATATGTCACTACAAGCCGTCATGGCAGATTGCTAGATGAAAATTTAGATCCTATTATGAAGGCTACGCTATCCAGAAGAACACTGTTTGGAATAATAGTATACTTGATCGCAACAGGAATTTCTTTTGTGTATACTCAGCTAAGTCCTTTTCTTTTTGCTCTGGTTCTAATACCTGCTTTTTTGCCAAATAAAACAATTCGCAAAATCATGTTTGGAAGATCGCATGAAAAGATAAGATGACTAAGGAACTATAGCTAGCCTGAGATATACATAAGAACTAAAGAATTGAACGACCCTTTTGAGCTTCCATCTTTACAAGTAATAGAAGAAATGGAAAGGCAGTGCTTGCAAGCCATTAAATCATTGCAGATATCCGACTCTGATAACTCAAGATCCGTCAAGTGTCAGAGATGCGTCCTCCTTCTGTTGCTCTTTATAGTTTCAAAGTACGCACATCTCCACTTTTATAAACTGCTAAAATTAATAATTATTCAATAAACCACTCATCCTACACAACCCTCAATTATCGACAATAGAAAAAGTCATTAGTTCTCTATGTATTGAGCAAACACATGGATAAATCGACATCTCTGTCTGTGGCGTTAGTAGTAGCATTAATTGCAGTATCTGCCACACTAGCCATCTTTGCACAAGAACAAAATACAGAGGGTGAGACAACGACAACGACTCAACAAGTGGTAAATTTTACACAATTATTTGAACAAAAATTTGCAGGTGTATCCTACCTTGGTGCTCCTCCCGTATGGGTAGTATATCAAAGTCCTACGACAGTAATTCTACAAGGACATGCAAATATGTTAAATACAAAGATTGCATTAGTAAATAATCAACAGCTTTGGCAAGCAGTTGACATTGTAAAAGAACACGGATTTACTATAGATTCAGTTGTCACATCAGGTCTATCAACTATAAATAATCCACTTGTTTATCACATAGTTCTTTCACACAATAAAACATGAATATGCGCAAAATTGTAACATTTGAAACACTTTTTGTAAGCTTGTCATGCCTAAGATAGAAACTGC
>JBKPMK010000241.1:0-16251 GCA_046732115.1 Thermoproteota archaeon | reverse complement strand
GTCCTCTACATCGCCTACTGGCCTTCCCATTAGTCGAGATATACCTACATCTATTATTATAGCACTATCTTTAACCATGCTGCTATTTAGTGCAAATCTTTCGCGATTCCCCACAGCTGTGACTACTAGCTCCGCAGACTTTATCTTGTCAATTAGATTCTTCGACTTGGAATGACACACCATGACTGAAGCATTTCTTTGCAGTAGGAGAATTGCGAGCGGTTTTCCTACAAGATTGCTTCTATTCAGCACCACAGCGTCTATGGACTCTAGATCGATCTTATAATAATCTAATAGCTGTATTATTCCTAATGGTGTGCAGGGAACAAAAGCTGCCCTTCCATTAAATAACATTCCAGCATTTGTTTGGGTCAGCCCATCTACATCCTTTGAAGGGCTAATCGTATTAATTACATTAGCTTCGTTTATGGCCTCGGGAAGTGGCAATTGTACAAGTATTCCATGGACTTCAGGATCACTGTTTAGCTTCACAACTAATTCAATGAGCTCCTTTTGACTGATGTTTGAGCTTATTTTGTGATCTTTCGTACTTATGCCAACGTCAGCTGCAGCCTTTTGCTTATTTTTCACATAAATGGTGGAAGCAGGATCGCTGCCCACAAGAACAGTCGCAAGACTCGGAATGACAAGTCCTTTTGACTGCATGTTTTCAACCTGTTTTTTAATACGGGATTTTATAACAGATGCAACGATATTACCATCGATTATATTACCGGTCAACGCGGATTGCAGTTAACCGCATCAAAATATAGACGTTTCACAAGCACGACCACTTTGTGGGACAGGAAGGTTTATGAATTACTTTATTTGTGACTAGCCATTTTTTATACTTATCAAAAAAGCTTCACGAAAAAAATGAGAGATTCAAGTTGATCCGTAATATTATTTTTTACCCATAATGAATCGAGCAATTCAAAATGAGTAGCTAAAGTATTTTGAATATTTGTGAATGCGGATCAACGTAGTTACGAAATATAATACGTATTCTGACAGAATGCTAGAGCCTACGATTAGCTCTAACCCAGCCCACTAATTCTCTGTTAATGCTATTGTTGCTAACGTCAATTATTGGAAGAATAACCTTTGATTGTGTTTCAATTGATTGCTTGTATGATGTCATCTCCGCAAAACCAAGCCAAGCATAGTGAATAATTCCTTTCATCTGGTCTCTTACTACTTCATCGGTGGATGGCAAGCCCGTACTCATGAAAATCATTCCATCACACCATTTGGCCGCTGCCGAGATATTTCCTGGAGGTATGTTGTCTGTCATGAGTCTAATGAAATCAGACAGAGAATATTCTGCTATTTCGTAAATCTTGATTTCCTGGATGGGTGAATAGACTATCTTAACCATGAAATTGCGATGCGATTGCTGTATATATGTAGAGCGCTGATCGGATTGACTAGTCAGCATCCGAGCGATTTTTATTTTTGAACGACCTATTGTTATGGCGGAATTTCTCTCAAGCCTGCGGGTCGACAGTTACGTTCTTATAAAATACTCCTCCCAAATTCTTCTGAGTGGGAGGTATCAGTAGATTAACGCTACTTTGGACAACTACTACTTTATACAAAGGGGAGGAAGGCATAGAATAAATGGAAATAGAAATACCCATATCTGACTATGTTACGTATTACGTTTACAAGGGCGATGACGCAGATATACTTGTCAGAGAGATCAAGGATGGTGTCTTCAAGGTGCTGATACGCGAGTACTATGGAGACGAGGATGAATTTAACGAGGACATTTATTTTATACGGAAAGCCACACTAGATCAGCTCTTCGAGGAATATGGTATATTAAAGAAGCCTTCCGGAACAGAAAGGGCACTCGAGGAAACAGGCGAGGTAATTCGATAACAAGAGCCAGCATCCGGTATTTTGCTTATCATGAAGACACATATTATGCCACATGTTATCACGGTAGCTGACTAGATATTTATTTAACGATGTTGAACAACAATTTGCTATTTCACTCATCCTCTTACTGATCTTGAACATGTTCAATCCATAACGACTTCAAAATGCTATCATTTTGATTTGGAATGGTCTATATAGTCCAGAATTGCTTTTGCTTGTTTATAATGTACAGCGTCAATCATTTTTCCTTCAAGTTTAAATGCGCCGAGTCCTTGTCCTTTTTCCATAGCCTGTTGGAGCGCTTCAACCACTTTTGTTGCCCAGTTGATCTGACTTTGGGTAGGCACAAATACCTTGTGGACAGGATCGATCTGAGTAGGATGAATTACGCTTTTACCCGAATACCCTAATCTTTTTGCAATGGTTGCATCTCTGATTAGGCCTTGAGTGTCATCCACTTTTTGCCAAATACCATCAATAGATTCTACACCTGCTGCGTGAGCATCAACAGGGAGTTTAGCCCGTGCGTACATATATTTTTCCATATCGTCATTTTCAATATAATCTAGACCCATGTCATATAGGTAATCAAATATTCCAAAAACCATAGCGTTGACCCTTTGAGAGGATGTGGCTATAGAATAAGCATTCACTATTCCTCTTGCACTTTCAATGGACGGTATCAATTTGATGCTCTTTTTAGTCATCTTTTTGGTATCTTCGATTTCACTGAGTTGAGAATCGATATTTTTGATTTGAGCTTGATCATTGACTTTTGGCACAACTATGCCATCAATTCCGTTCCGGATTATCTCCTGAAGATCCAGCAACCATAAATTAGAATCTAAAGAATTTATTCGTAGGTAAAAGCTTGATTTGTATTGTGTCCTCCATGTTAACGCATCAGCAATTGTCTTTCTAGCTGCATTCTTTTCATTTAGTGGCACGGAATCTTCTAAATCAAAGCATATGATATCTGCCTGCAGCGCTTTTGCCTTTTCTACGAATCGTTTATTGTTACCTGGTACAAATATTAGACTTCTGTATAGCATCGTGTATTAAACAAGGAGAAAATTAAAAAAACAATTTAGAGTTTCTGGGGTGTTGTAATAATCTTTCCAATTTGCTCCGCTTTAGCCATCATTACATGACCCTTTACCATATCACTAAACGGCAATACAGTATGGACGACAGGCTTGATTTTGCCTTTGCTTGTCCAGTAAATAACTTGTTCTAGCTCGGCTTTCGTCCCCTGGGTGGAACCAAGTAAATTCGTGCCTTTAAAGAACAGGTACCTCAGATCAATGGTTGAATCATAGCCTGTGGTCGCACCTGTCGCAACAAGTGTTCCGCCGTTCTTCAATAGACCAACCTCTTGAGGAAATGTTGCTTTTCCTATATGTTCAAATACAACGTCTACACCCTGCTTCTTTGTAAATTCTCTAACTTTCTTGTACCAGTCAGCCTCCCTATGATTGGCGACAAAATCTGCGCCTATTTCTGTACATTTGTCCATTTTTTCCTTATTGCCCGCCGTAGCAATGACAGTGCAATTATATAGTTTTGCAATCTGAATTCCTACCATTCCTACTCCGCTAGTACCCCCCATGATAAGCACTACTTGCCCGGGTTTTATAGCAGCCCTACCAACCAGCATATGCCATGACGTCATACCTACCATCGACACCGCGGCAGCATCATCAAACGTAACATTGTCTGGTATTTTAGATACATTAACCTCAGGAAGGTGTGTATATTGGCCAAAACCGCCCCACAAGGGGCCAGTTTGAAATCCCCAAACAAGTCTGTCTATACAATCAAATTCTCTGCCAGAGGTACACGCTTCGCATGTCCTACAACTAAGATTGGAATGGGATACAACCCTATCTCCAACTTTGAATTTTGAAACGTCGTCACCAACTTCTACCACAGTACCGGCCACGTCACTTCCTGATATATGCGGGGTTGGAACTTTGATAGGTTCTCCCCAGATTGCCCAAAGATCATTATAATTATACGCAGCTGATTCGATTTTTATCATGACTTCATTGGGTTTCAACTTTGGCATGTCTATATCTTCAATATTCACAACTTTTGTAGGATCTTTACTGAATTCACGGAACACGGCAGCTTTCATAACACTCAAGGCAACGCCAAGACTTAATATATTTAACTAGAGCAGCTTCCAAAATACAACATATATATTTTATTTACTGCTGACACTTTGAAATAAAACTTCGTCGAATTACATTTTTGCTCGTGAAAAAGATTGCAGAAGTGCATTAGCAAAAACCTGTCGTAAGAGTCTTTAGCGCCTGTTTATTTTAAAGTCTTTCTTGGGTTGCTGTAAACTGAGTAAAATCTGTTTTAGCTCTTCATCAGTCAACGATCTGTTTAGTCTTCCTGATGAAGCTGCACTTATTAGATAGTTTTCAACAGTTGCTGCCAAATCTGGTTTCACCATTTTAATATTCATTAATCTTTGCCGTGCTGGGGGCTCCAAAAGAACCATCAAAGCTCGTTGACGCATAGCAGCAGCTGCTGCCTCCGCTTCACGCTTCTTTGAATCATCGTCATTTGGCTGATACGGTTCCGATGCGGACATGATAGCTCACTTTCCTCAAACGTTAAATTATGCGTACCGCTGGAGGCCCGGTGAATTCTTTATAATTTCATCATATAATTCAGTAGCTATACGATCGACTTTTTTCATACCTTCCTCTGATATTGATCTGCCCTTCCGTTTATTAACAATATAGCCCGCTTGCTGTAGTTGCTGCAAAGCCTTTCTGATAATTGCACCGCCTGCGTCCCTGTGATGAGCCAGGTTATATCCAATCTGTTTTCTACCACCGTATTCGGTTCTGAGCTCAGAGACGCCGATTGGTCCATGAATGTACACCTTCCTTATAAGAGAAGCACATCTCGTATACCACCAGTCTTTGTTTTGAGGAATCCTTTCAGTATGCACGCCAGTCTTAACAAAGACTGCCCAGTCAGGAGGCTGAATCTTCTTTTCCTTCTTTATTTGTTCAGTCAACTTTTCAATCAGATCCTCGGCTGGAACATCATATGCTTTTGCCATGATTACGAACAATAATCATGAGGTAAATCCCTTATAAATTCTTGCCAGCTGTAAGAATCTCCGAATTTAGAGTTAAAGACCGCATTGCTTTGTCTTTTTTAGGATTTTATGGTACGTATGACCACATTTGAGGCAAGTAATTCTTATGGAACTTATTCTTGACCTGCCTATTCTTATCCTAGAATTTTTTCCGGGAGTGATAAACTTCTTACATCGTTTGCAATACAGCTGTCTGTATTCATAAGGAAACCTCAACCTTAGCCGCATGGCAATCTTTTTTGCAATGTATGCATGGCGATCAGCCAATTCGTCTCTGTTTTGTTTAACCTCCTCTAAAGCACTAGCCAGTAGGATCTGGATCCTTTCTGCTGCAATCATCTTTAGCTGATTCTTTTTCATGCTGCTTTAGTAGAGTCCTGTTCGTAACTATATTTAGGTTTGATGTTTTGAAGTGACTATTGTACTTACTTACGACTAGTGATACGATAATTAAGCAGTAACGCTCAGTCTAATAGGAGCATACATATTGAATAGTTTTGATGAAGCGGAAGATGTAGCAAGAAGGTATGTGGAATCAAAACAAAATAACGGATCGGACTCTAAAATCCTTGCAGTACAGATTATTGATTATATCTCATCTTCTGGATTGAAGCTTCCATTGCAGCACGAAGCAGTAGTCAGCAATGGAACCACAAGCTTCGTATACAGTAAAAGCAAGGCATATCCAAATCTATTTAAATTTATATCTGAAGTACTTCACTCTGAAATACCAATTACAGTCAACGATGTAAGATTCGGCCCTGGCGAAATTATAGTGACCAGAGGAGATCAACGCGAGGCAGAAGAGCACCTAAACTTGAGTCTTAAAGAATTTCAAAAGCTGGTCCATGCCAAGAGAGCTGAGGCTCTTAGATCATAGGTACTGTTATCCTTGTCATTATCTTTAATCTTAAAAAGCCAAAACGGATATAGTATTTTATCTTATGACCTAAAGGTTACCGTCATAAATGATATCATTGGTTATTGCCGAAGCCGCAATTGAAACTGTCCCTATTCAGATAATTGATCACCCTTCTGTAAGAAATCATGCTAAAAGAATGGGTAGAAGATCGAACGAAACTCTACTAGATAGAAGCTATCACCATTCAGCAATGGTTCACGCCAATCTGAAATCCGAATGGAAACGAGGCAGACCTGATATTGTGCATTTTGCTTTAATGGAGGCTTTGTCGACTCCTTTGTTTTTGAGAAGGACATTAAATGTATATGTTCATACAATAAATAACAACCTCATATCTATTGGCGAGAATCTTCGTATACCAAAGTCGTATTTTCGTTTTGAAGCCCTCATGATAGATCTTTTCAAAAAAAAAATAATAAAGCCTGATAATGAGGGCAGCATTTCTGATGAGGCTAACAATGACTTGCATAACCATATCACTAATAAAAATATACTTTTGCAGCTGCATGAAAATATGACTTTTTCGACAGTTATAGAGAAGATAATACAGCCAGCTACAGTGATAGGACTCTCCACAACAGGAGTTCACAAAACCGCTCAATCCATTGTGGAGCAGAATGTATCTTCGGAGAATACAAACTGTGCATTTATTATAGGAGGATTTGCGAGGGGTCACTTTTCAAACGATACAACTGCTTTTCTCAAAAGGTTATACTCTATAGCAGATTACAGACTGGAAGCGCATGTTGTAATCGCAAGAATAATTTATGAATGCGAAAAGGTTTTGCATATCTAAATACTATTAATGATAAAGTGCATCCACCATAAACGCAACAAACAGGGCTGTTAAATACGGGCTGGAGAATTTGAAAACTGTCCATGCAGCTTTTTCGCTAGGTCTTAGGAGCAACCATACAGACAGACATACCATTGCTACTCCAAACACAGCCGCGGTACTTACATAAATCAATCCAAATTGTTTAAGAAAGAATGGAAGAACGCTAAATAACACCATCATAAGAGTTGTTCCAGCAATCACGCGAACTGATTTCTCTTCGCTAGAAACTACTGGCAGCATCGGAACGCCTGCTTTTTTATAATCTTTTTTCACATGCAAAGACAAACTCCAAATATGAGTAGGAATCCACAGGAAAACCAGGCCAGCCATGACTAGTCCAAGCTCTATATGTTGAGTGGTTACAGCTATGTACCCTATTAGAGCAGGCGCTCCTCCGGAGAATCCGCCCAAGATAATATTCCACTGGCTCTTCCTCTTCAACCACTTACTGTAAATTATAATATTATCAAATAATCCCAAAGCCATCAAAATAAAAGCCCATATATTTACGAACCATGCAAGTACTAGAGATATACCAGCCAATATCAAGCCAAAAATAAGCGCATCTTTTGGTGCTATTCTGCCTGACGGTAGTGGCCTGCCTTTTGTCCTATCCATGATCGCATCAATGTCTCGATCATTGTAACCTGTCAGTGTATCAGCAGCAGCTGAGCCCGCGGCCACTCCTCCAAGAAGGAAGACCCAAGTTATAGGCTGAATAGGTATATGAAATAATAATGATGCTGTAACCGCAGAGCCAAAGGTCGTAAAAACCAAAAGGTACCAGATTTTTGGTTTTGTGAGTTCAAAATAGTTTTTGAACCTATTTCCTACTGTTCCCTGGGTGATCAACTATAACACCATCTCTTTATGATTATTTCATCTATAAAAATACAGACCAACACTCGATATGGTATGCTGTTACTTTGATATAGAACTTGGAAATATTATCTCGCGTGCAGTCTTTCTCATCTCAATAAATGTTTCTGTCTTTTGAACTCCTTCAATGTGTCCAATTTTTTCGGAAATCAAATGATGCATTTCATCAAGGGACCGTGCGTTCATGGTAACCAGGATGTCAAATCTGCCAGTTACTTCTGAAACCTCGCGAACTTCTGGTATCTTAAACAATTCGTTTAGAACATTGTCTCTTAGTTTAGAATCCATATTGATACCCGTCAGGGCTTTAACACTCAATCCAAGCGCTTCGTCATTAATCACGATTGTAAACTTCTTAATAAGGCCTTTTCTAAGAAGCCTCTTGATTCTACTATATACAACAGAAGCGTTTATACTGATTTTTTTTGAAAGCTTAGGTACCGAAGTGCTCGCATCCTTAGAAAGTTCGCTTAATATTTTTAAATCCAAATCGTCTATTCTTGCCATCCATATTACCCATTATACGTCTAGTTTAGAGGTTAATAAACGTATTAATTTCACAATTAGAACAATTTTTTTTCAATAATATCGAATTAGATTATATTTTTTTGTTTGAGTAATTCAGCAAGCAGAACGGCACCCTTTGCGGACCCCATTTTTTCGTTATGCGATAATAGAACATATTTGACACCATTCTCAAAAACGGAGTCCTTCCTTAGTCTGCCTACTACTGTAGTCATACCATCATTAATCTCTCTATCTATACGCGGTTGAGGTCTTGCAGGATCGTCGTGAACTATTATGTATTCGTCCGGGGCTGTCGGTAGATCTCTGATAGTAATAGAATTTGAAAAATTTAACATTTCATTCTTTACTTCTGCTGGTTCCGCTGCATCGTTTGTTTGAACAAATACTATTTCAGTATGACCATCCAAGACGGGAACTCGGGTGCATGTGCAGCTTACTTTCATCGCGTTTGGGTTAACGAAATTGGTATCCAAATTCCCGAGAATCTTCTTTGTCTCTATTTGGACCTTTTCCTCTTCTTTTGGTATATAAGGTATAACATTGTCCATGATGTCAAGAGCAATGACACCAGGTGACCTGCCAGCTCCTGACAACGCCTGCATAGAAGTCATGAAAACGTTGTTAATTCCAAATTTGTTCATTATCGGCTTAAGTGTTATAGCTAGGCCGGTAGTTGTACAATTTGGCAATGGAGCTATGAAGCCCTTCCATCCTCTGTTCTTCCTCTGAATATCTAGGAGATGAGCGTGGTCATCATTTATACCAGGGATTAGAATGGGAACATCATCTTCATACCTAAAAGCCGCTGCAGTGCTAATCACCGGAACTGACTTGGCAAACACGGGTTCGATTTCCTTGGCATCGGCGGATTCTACAGCAGTGAAAATCAGGTCGAAATTGCTAGGATCAATATCTTTGACCCTGGCAAGTGTCATATCTCGAATGTATTCAGGAATTTTCTCCCTGTTATGCCACCTAATTATACCTGATTGTGAATCATAAAGGGCTTCTGTGTACTTTTTGCCCGCCGATCTCTCAGATGAGGCAATTTGGGTCAGTTCAAACCATGGATGTTTGTTTAGAGCTACCACGAATTCCTGTCCTACTGCACCGGTAGCCCCGATAAGTGCAACTTTCAACATTGGATAGCGTTAGTTCTCCTGCAATTAATAATCGTTTCATACCCATATTAATTAAAGAGGCGATTATATTTCACGAATCTGATATAGCATAAAACACTCATTCTATATATGCCTATGATATTACAATGACTAATGGTTGGCTTTGCGGTAGCTGCGGGAATCGGCAAACCAACTTCATGTTTCCACGGCGGCATTTACTCCGTAAATCCAAAGCTAGTGAAAGTTGATTTTAGTTCAAATGTTAACCCTCTTGGTATTTCTAAGGCAGTTCTCACATCAGTGAGCAGAAATTTATCTAGCATTTCTTCTTCATATCCTGATCCTGAATGTTTAGAACTTAAAAAGAACATATTGAATTACTTGGACAGCGAATTAGATTTAGAGTGCATTTGCGTAGGTAACGGTGCAACAGAAATAATTCATGACTTCGCCAGATCATTCATTCGTAAAAAGTCATTAATTCCCGTGCCGACTTTTTGTGAATATGAAGTCGCCTCAATTCGCGTTGGCGCTCATGTGACGTTAGTCCCGCTGAAAAATATGAGATTGGATCCAGAGACTATTATAGAAAAATCAAAAAAACATGATGCTGTTTTCCTTTGCAATCCAAACAATCCTACGGGGCTTGTAGGCACAAGAGAGATCAAAAAAGTAATTGAACGTTTGGACAATTCTATTAAGGTACTCATTGACGAATCGTTTATAGAACTCGTTGATGAGGGCAACAAGGCTTATTCATTCATAGATAAGGTGAAGGAATTCGATAATCTGGTAGTCTTAAGATCTTTTACTAAGTCCTTCGCTCTGGCGGGTCTTAGAATCGGGTATTGTGTCTGCAATCCCAAGCTCGCCAAGAAAATAGCGGCCAAACATATATCTTGGAATGTCAACGGCATAGCACAAATGGCAGCAATTGTCGCTATAAAGGATGCGAAGAGTATTGCAAAAGCAAGAGAATTAATACACAAAGAAAGGACATTTATGTATTATTACATAAATAGAAACTTACAAAATTTTTCTGCTTGCAGCTCTGATGCAAATTATTTTTTGGTTCATTTAAGAAGCGGAGATTCCAAAAAGATTAGAGATCTTATGCTGGCGAGACGAGGTATACTTGTCAGAGACTGCAGCACGTTTAATGGGATGGGATCTAGACATATTAGGGTGGCAGTAAAAACACATAATCAAAATTTACTTTTGCTCAATGCATTACAATCACTAGACTCGGATATGATATAATATGACAAAAGCAAAGCTATTGATGATTCAGGGTACATCGTCTGGGTGTGGGAAAACAACACTTGTCACCGCATTATGTAGAATTTTCAGCGACCTGGGATATCAGGTAGCTCCTTTTAAGGCTCAGAATATGTCTTCAAATGCCTACAACATTAAAAAGACATCAGATCAAATAGCGGTTGCCCAAGCCATTCAGGCTATAGCATCGAGAAAAAAACCAGACTCAAGAATGAATCCTATACTGCTAAGACCTATCGGAGATTATCGAAGCAAGATAATTCTTGGCGGGAAATTTTATGACGAAATGGATGCGAGAGCATATTACACGAAATTCGTCTTGCAAAAAGGTTTTCCGGTGGCGATAAGGAATCTAGATAGTCTAAGGAGAGAAAATGATCTAGTCATAATTGAAGGCGCGGGATCTCCTGCTGAAGTGAATATTCTCAAGTACGATATAGCTAATATGATACTTGCAAATGAAGTACGGACACCTGTGATTTTAGCCTCAGATATTGAAAGGGGAGGGTGTTTTGCAAGTATTGTTGGGACCATTCAGCTACTGCAACCTAACTACAGACGGCTGATTAAGGGCTTTATAATAAACAAATTTCGGGGGGATAAGAGGCTGCTGAACCCGGCTATAATAGTGGTTCAGAAGGTAACTAGAAGGAGTTTTTTCGGAGTCGTTCCGAAGTTCGATTTTTCCTTACCGAAAGAAGACTCCCTCGACATACAAGATTCTCGTGCTAGTGCAATGTGCGAACGACAATGGGATAGCCAAATAAGCCTTATAGCGAAGACTGTACAAAACAACACCGACATAAAAAAAATGTCCGTCGATGTTATAGGACTCAATTAATGATGACACTCGAATCCATATTAGTAGCATTTGCCGGAGGAATTTGTGTTGATATCGCGTTGGGTGACCCAACTAACAAGTTTCATCCTGTAGCTTGGTTAGGTCATGTTATAGAATATTTCATACCAAAGCTAAAGCAAAGCAACTCTGATTCTAATTTCAAGAACAATATTAATCATACTGAGAACAGAGGAGAAAGATCGAGATCGATTATCTTTTCGGTTTTACTGATTATATCTTTTGGGATCGCTATTCATATTTCTGCAATAGCCATTGTCCACACCCTTGGATACATCGCTCTCATTATTTATTGTGCATTAACTCTGAAAATGAGTATCGCAATAAAGGGAATGGAAAAACATGCCGCTGCAGTAATGTGCGCTCTGGAGAATGGCGACCTGACAAATGCACGATTTAATCTATCCATGATAGTAAAAAGGGATACCACGAACTTGGATAAGCAGCATATCATTTCAGGGACGATTGAGTCAATAAGCGAAAACATAGTTGACGGTATAACATCGCCCTTATTCTATTATTCTTTTCTTGGACCTGCAGGGGCTTTTTCGTTTAGAATTATAAACACGCTGGATTCTATGTTGGGATACACCGATAAATACCATAAAGATATTGGATGGATGCCGGCTCTGATTGACACTGTTGCAAATTATGTCCCTTCGAGAATCACTGCAGCGATAATGGTGATTGCAGCCAGTATTGTCCATGCAGACTGGAAGAAATCAATGCAGGTTATACGTAGAGACCACGATAAAACCGCAAGTCGCAATGCAGGATATACTATGGCCGCAATGGCAGGTGCTCTTAGAGTCAACCTCGAAAAAATCGGTCACTATTCTTTGGGCGATCAATATGAATATGTTTCGATTGAAAAATGCAAAGTTGCAATTTCTATAATGCGATATACCGTTATTGCCTTTGCCATCATAGTCTGTATGCCATTGATAAGTATTCTATATCTTTTGGGGTGGTGGAGGATGGTCTTTGGCCTATAGATCGATACAGCCAATTATATCGTTTTTGACTATAATACCTGGCCCCAAATCGCTCAGCAATGACTTGAATAGTGTTGCAAACTCAATGCATTACTTTCCGCTGGTCGGTGCACTGATCGGAGTGATAGTTGGAGGCTTTGCGTACATAATTTCGCTTTACTTGCAACCACTCGTAGTCGGTTTTCTTATTACTGCAATGCTTGCACTCATAACTGGTTTGCATCATACAGATGCACTGGCAGATTTTGCTGATGGCTTGATGAAGAGCGGCGAGAGAATAACAAAGCGAAACGCTATGCGTGATCCTGCTGTGGGCACTGCCGGTGTTACAGCTATTGTTCTTTATATAGCAGGTATGATTATTGCACTTTCGAGCTTCCATCACGGGGTCAAATTATTTAGCAGTATACTTGTTGCTGAGGTAATTGCGAAATTTGTGATGGTTATGCAGGCGCATAGAGGAAACTCTGCTTGGGAGGGTTTCAGCTCACCATTTACAGCTGCTATGAAGAACAAGAAAAAAATTATAATTGCAACAATAACGTCGATCGTAGTTATATGGTTTGCCGGCACCAGTTATTTCGGTTTAGTGGCGTTAACCATATCACTGGTATGTGCGGCGTTTATACAGTATCTGTCAAATCGGGCATTCGGGGGTATTTCTGGCGATGTAATGGGCGCATCAAACGAAATCACTAGACTCTGTTCTTTAATGGTTTTGTCTGGAATAATGTTGTAATTAGCGGCTTAAGTTGTTAAATTCGTTTTCAGTATATTTTTAAACCGATTCAAGTATCGACTATGATAGGTTGATGGCGGCTATAATGTGTGGCGGCAAAGGAAGTCGCTTACAAGGATTTGCAAAAATAGAAAAGCCGTTGTTAAAGTTAAACGGCAAAACTATGGTCGAGCTAGTCTTCGACGCTCTTTTGGAATCAAAAGAATTTTATAAAATAGTCGCAGTAACGAGCCCTAATACGCCATCTACGAAATCATATATTGCAACCAAGCTATCGCGTAAGATTGATGTTATTGAGACCGATGGTATAAGCTATCCGTCGGATGTTTCTGTAGTGCTCAATATATTCAGACCATATACTGTTTTTGTGGTCGGTTGTGATCTTCCTCTATTAGGATATAGAGACGTCAAGAAGATTGTTTCGCAGCACAGGCCGGAGCATGCCTGTACGTCGGTGGTATCGGATAAGCGATTCGTGACGAGTATGGGGATTAATCCATCCGTAATAGTTCGATTCAATTCAATGCAGTATTGTCATACCGGTATATCGATATTCAATTCTTCGAAAATACGCGGTACAAGTTCAATAGACGAACACTATGTAGTAATAAACAAAAAGGGAGTAGCAGTCAACGTTAATACAAGATCTGATTTTGAAACTGCACAAAAGTTAATGTCGTGCGGTCATTAATCAAAAACCTCTAAGACCTTCGCTAGAATACTCGCCTTGGATCCTGTCTTTTTGGCTATTGCCTCGCCACAAGACTTGCAATTTATATCGGTTGTGCTGTGGCTGAAGATGATTCTTTTCTCTCCACACTGGGTACACTGCACAGAAATAAATTTGCTACTTGGTTTTGGGACCATTATATTATTTTTCTTACTTGCCATTAGCATTCACTGTAGTTAGGATTGGATCTCCAATTTGCGCATTCTTATTCCCTCAGTCATTGTTTTTCGTTGACAATTCTTACATGTATAGCGTAAAGTGATTTTCTTCGTAGTTTTGGCAGTTCTCTTTAGTTCGGGGAACTTTTGTCCTCCGTATCCTTTTTTATCTTCTGCGTGTCTTCGGGCTCCTTCTGCGGTCTTTCTATCCCTACCTTTTTTATATATTGACACTGATTGTACCGTATGCGTTTTGCATTTAGGACAAAACTTGCGAAGCTCCTTTTGCATCTTCATCTTACCATGAAATTGATTTTAGCGTTATTTAATCTCACCGCGCAAAAGCGACCATTCGTACCATGCACTAAGTGAATACAAATATTTTCTTCTCGTTCAAATAAATAGAAAATTGAAATATGAAATTAAACGAGACCTCCTATGTGTGGATGATCATATATATAAATAATTAGCCGATTTACTGCAGGGTTAGAATATAAACCTTATATTGTACCTTAGGGAATTCTATAGAAGAAATGGAATTCATTAGTAGTTTAATAGAGCAAATAAACTTCAGCACACAAAGCTTCAGTGTATGGATACCATTAGCCTTTGGGCTGATAGTGGGATTGGCATACGTGATAGCCTCGGCTGCAAGGCGCGCTAGATGAAACTTAGCCACTCTACCTTTTGTTTTTACAATGATCAGATGCCGACAATCCTCTGCAAAAATAGCAAATTCTCATTTTTTAGCTAATATTCACCAGCAGCTAGATAATATGTCGATGGTTGTGCTAAACAATCTTAGGTTCTCATCTTGTGAGCAATTTCTCTAAAGTCGAAGATTGTTTTACTTTTTGGCTGAGTGTTTTCTGGAGCTGCAACACCGTTTTCAAATACTTGATCTGCGATCATTGCTGCAATAGGCAATGCACCGGTAGCTCCGGGGGAGTTATAATTTAGAACATGCATAGAACGCCAATCTTTAAGAATCAATGTATCCGGTACGAACCTTCCATCTTTGCTTACCAATACAGATCTAATTCCAGAAGTCCCTTTTTTTGAAAAATCAGATATTTTTATCTGAGGCAAAAACCTTTTAACTCTGTTTATCATGGACGATTTAGAAACAGAGCTTTTCAATTCATTGCTGACTAGCGTCAAGAACTGAGTATCAGCGAGTATCTTTCTCGCACCACGTGCTATTAGTGATTCAAATATTTTTGGTATGAACCACTTCAGGTTTGTTTTCCAGTTATAAGCATATGGGCTAAAAACTGGGACAGCGTTGGGTCCTACTTCTCGTCTTCCATCTACCCTAACTATCCAATGCGGATCCAGGAACGGGTAGTCAGGTACGGAGGGCACGGAGTAAATGCTTAGCTTTGTAAGATTTTGATATCTAGTTGGGGCCTGCCAGTATTCTCCTCTAAAATGAAAATCTGTATAGCTACGTGCTAAATTCATAGAATGTGCAATATCTAAAGCATTTCCGCCTGCAACGTTAATTAGAAATTCTGTATTTATTATGTTTTGTTTTTCGCCGTCCTGCAAGGTTAGCGTTAACCCTTCGGTATGTGATTCCGTCACTCTCCTTAGTCTATGGCCGAGCAAGAATCTGCATCCAAAAGATTGAGCATCATAAAATAAGTTCCTTGTTAAAAGTCCAAAGTCTGCTGATGCGTCTCTAGAGCAGTAGAGCGCTGCATGGCAATTGACACTGGGCTCCATTTTTTTGACATCTTCTTTTTGCAAGATTTTGATTTCCTTCTCTGGTAGCAAGCCATTCTCAATCCCCCATTCCATATATTTTTGAAGCCTGTCTATACCCGCTTGGTTGACTGCGACTTCCATGACTCCATCTCGCTTGAAAAGCACTTGTCTGAGATCAGAATACCTATGCCACATGTCATATCCCAGAAAAGCAGCTTTTGCGAAAAGCTTCTTCTTTAATGGGTCGTAGAGGAAAGGAGCGTGTATTTTTCCAGTATTTCTGCTACTTGTATGCAAAGCAACGTTTTTTTCCTGCTCGATTACCAAGATCTTTGAACCATATACAGAGGATAAAAAATAGGCTATTGAGATGCCTAAAATGCCACCACCTACGACGGCAATCTTACAATGAGTTTCCAAGCGGAGTACATAAGTAAATGTAACTTTGAGAATATAAGTATAAATTCACGCCAGGATCAAAGGATT
>JBKPMK010000240.1:0-3283 GCA_046732115.1 Thermoproteota archaeon | reverse complement strand
AGGTGATCGGCTTAGCACGCTCAGATGGAGCTGCCAAGTTGCTTGCCGCTACTGGTGCAAAAGTTCATCGGGGTGATCTTGAAAACTTGGAAACCCTCCGCAATGGATCTGACATGTCAGATGGTGTGATCCACACAGGCTTCATCCACGATTTCTCAAAATTCAAGGAGAATAGCGAGATTGATCGAAATGCCATTGAGGCTTTAGGGTCGGCACTCGTTAGCTCTGATCGCCCTTTAATCATCACCTCTGGAATCGCTCTGCTTTCTCTGGGCCGACTCGCAACCGAAGAAAGCATGTCACCTTCTCCAAGCCCGACCCCTCGTGTGGCCTCCGAAGAAGCTGCGCGCACAGTAGCGGATCGTGGAGTGCGCGCGTCAATAGTGCGTCTTCCGCCGTCAGTCCATGGCGATGGCGATCACGGTTTTGTGCCGATTCTCATCAATATGGCGCGTCAAAAAGGAGCTTCTGCATACATAGGTGAAGGGCTCAACCAATGGCCCGCAGTGCATAGGCTTGATGCTGCCCATCTGTTCAGGCTTGCTTTGGAAGAGGGGGCCGCAAGAGCTTACTATCATGGTGTCGCTGAAGAAGGTGTGCCGTTCCGAGAAATCGCGGAAGTCATCGGTCATCGCCTGAAAGTCCCGGTTGTCAGCATACTCCCTAAGGAGGCCGCCAATCACTTTGCTTGGTTCGCGGATTTCGCAGTAATGGATGTCCCGGCCTCAAGTCAAAAAACTCGGGAACTTCTGGGGTGGAAGCCGAAGCATCCTGGGCTAATTGCTGATGTTGATCGGGAACAATATTTTAAAACTTGAGCCCTAGTGCAAGCAATGTTGATGAGCAAGAAGTATATTTCTTTAGTCCCTGTTAAATGAATAATCTCGTTTGAGTTTTTGGAATAAATCTTCTCCACATATCCAAGGAAAATTGGGTATACCCTCGATCTTTATACTGCCATCTATAATAGTAGTGGGAACTGCCCTGACACCATATTTTTTCATTTTTGTCGAGACCTTCAGTCATATTGTTAACGTCATAAACTATTTGCTTACAGCCTTCACATCTACCTACTTCTATATCCTCTGCAATATGCTTACACAGAGGGCAGTTTACTGAGAATATCTCAATTGTATGATGTTGTTCCTTTGCTTCATATAGTTTTGTTGTAAAGCATTTTAACGATATATAATAATTGGATTTGAGTTGATATGATTGTAATTAACCTTCCAATTCTTTTTAAAACTTAAGTATTTAGCCACATAGATAGACTCCGGATTCGTAATGAGCAAAAAATTACAACTAAGTGCTCGAATGAAAATTCGTGATGGTAAACTAGATGGATTCAAGCGGCAAGCTGCCGTATGTATCTCGCAGGTAAAAGAGAAGGATCCCGGAACACTTCAATACGATTGGTTTCTAAATGGCGATAATACTGAGTGTGAGATTCGTGAAGCCTATGAAAGCTCTGAAGCTTTATTAGCCCATACAGCTAACCTTCGTGAACCTCTGCAAATACTTTTTGAGCAATATGCTACAGATCATTCTGTGGTCATTTATGGAGATCCATCAGCTGAACTTATGCAAAAAGCAGCTAAAATGGGAGGGGTCGGAGTAAAAACATATTCCTTTCTCCAGGGACTTGATTAGGTGCGATGACGGAAATTATCGAAATATTGGATCAGATGTTTAACTTAATTTCTGAAGATTTGAAAGGAACCTTTTCCTCAATAATCCGGTCGATATTCTTTTCTTCTTAAAATCAATCAGTCTCATCCACTGCTACTCTCTTCATAACGGTAAAACTTTAGTGCTAACCTAAATGCATCAAATATATCGTTGTAAGATGTTGACTCCTTGTCCAATACCATCATTATCTACAGCAGTTCTGAGCGAGGTTATTAATTTGTCAAACTTGTCTGGATTGATAGCAATTTTTCTTGGTTCCTGTTCCAGTATCATTTTGCAATGTCCTAACATTGCTTTATGCTCTTTGTTAAAGTTGACAGGAACAATTACCATATCTTTAGTTGCATCTCCTAATCCTTCTGATCTGTATCTGGCAATCACTTTATCATAGTCTGCATCTTCACCTACTTGCAGCTTTAGCGACTTTATGAAAGATGGATTAGCACCATCGATGTAGACCTTATCTACCTGGTACTTGGAGATTAACCCGTATACCAAAGATAACATCTCATTATAATCAGGTCTATGATGCTCTTCAGCATATAGTATCTGTATATGATTATCTTCCCATTGAGTTACTACAATCCCGAATGCAGAGCTACCATATGCTGGATCTATCCCCATTGATTTGGAAGTTAAGTATGAAGAACTAATAACATTAGGATCATACTTCCTACCCATTTCAATAGCTGCTTCAATATCTTTGGTATGGAATACATTGCCTATTCTACCCAGATATTTGAGGTTGTATTCTCGTTCAAATGAAGGTGATTGTTTGGCTTTCTCTATTTCCTTGGCAGTGTATACCTTACCAATACCAAAAGTATAATCCAAGAATATTCGCTTGTATAGACAGGTATCTTCAGCTTCTTTTTCTATCCTTTCGAATAAGCCTTCAGGTGCATTTGGAGTTGATACCATCACTATGTATGGGTTTGATTTTGCAATGTAGCGCTCGCTTACGTCTCTAGCATCCTGCTGCTGGCCAGGTGGGAAGAAGTCAGCCTCATCTAGCAGTATGAATGAGACGCTTGATAGCCCTCGCATTGCATCCAAGTGGTGCGATGCAAATGCTTCTATCTTGACGTTGTTTAGTTCTATCACCGTTTCTTTGGTATCGAATGTAACTGTAGCTAAGCCTTCATCTGATCTGAACAACGCTTTCATTCTCTCAATCAAAGCAATCGCAAGCTCAATCCTTGGACCTGTGACTATGCACATTTGCGAGCCTGCTAGTTCGTTATCTTTCAAGCAAAGCCAAGCCATAAACCTGAGCATGAATTCTGAGATACCTAAACCAGTTGCTTTCTTTATCCAGAGATGTTTGTTATTATTCTGAGCAACTAGTGAACCAAAAATTATTTGTTGATAATCATATAACGGCTTATCATTTCCATCTTTCTGTGGTAGGCCAATTATGTGATTAAAGCAGCATTCACCATCTGTCTGGATATCTTCTTGCTTATGCTGCTGTTTATCCCATATCCAAAATGGTTTACTTTGCAGTCCTTCAGTTAACCTAGACTGCTGTTGTGTTGTCACTTCTAACTTAACTTTTTTCTTCAGGTCTTTGAATGTCACTATGACTAGTGTT
>JBKPMK010000239.1:0-7054 GCA_046732115.1 Thermoproteota archaeon | reverse complement strand
ACTGTCATATTTAATTTTATTCTTATTCTTATTCTATAACTTGATTTTCATAATACCATATCATAACTAAGATATATGATCCTCTACCAGAAGATGAATTGTACATGTTGGGATATGAAAGCTAGCATGTCCTAGGTACATTTATAACCATTTCGAATTTCTCACCAGTATATTCGATAGGAGAAGCATAGCCAAAATTCTACATTAACAGTTAGGAATTGTGATCCGGAATGTATAATGACAGTGACAGGGGCGCGCCTTATGATAGACAGCATATAACTTATTATCATACCAAGACTCCGTTAAAACTATACATATGTGGTATGAATTTTGACCAGTTGGGAGCTGAAATATAAGGACATACTTCAGGCAAATATGACAACTCTAGCTGGCTCTTTGGTATTTCTTACAATTTCTAGTTTCTCAACTAATGAATCTGAAGTTTCATTAAGACTAGGTGCAATAATAACAGGCGTAGCAATATCATAATATTCTATTTATCTTTTTTTATCACTCATCTTTGGCAGAACTGAAGCCGCAAAGACACAAATATAAATTGGATTTGGCGTATTGATTATTGTACCGTTCTTTACTTTTTGGTAATTTCTGGCAAATGATTATGGTCTTAAGCTCATTGATTCATAGCCTCAGATTAGATCCAAACGACTTGCTTTTTTTGATTTTCGTTTGTATAATTTAATTCATACCTTCGTATCGTTATTAGAAGAAACTATTTCAGAAATAATTACATGACATCTTTATAAGATTCTCATACTATTAGCCATGTTAAAAATTATATTAAAATTCAGCACTAGTTCCTTCTTAAAAACAGGACTTCCCTAATGTTCTTATGACACAACCCCCAATTCACATAGTCTTCAATCATAGTAAAATTAACCAAATGAAGCTAACTGAGGAGATTACCAAGAAATTCTTGGGGTAATTACTTTAGAATCTTGTAGACCAGACCAAAAAGGCTGCAAAACAAGTAGGCAGACTTTTGTCAAGCTCCTACGATCAATATTCGAAATATGTCTATGCAGTCTAACAGATATCGCCTCATTTTAGGGAATATTTATTATCTTGGGCGCCCTGGATATCATATCATATCATATAACACCTTCCTAGATAGCCAAACTGGACTTTACAAGAGTGCAATATTGTTCGTTAGTGATTGCGATTCTGCTCGCATAAATCAACAGGAGCTAAATTGTTTCGTTTTGAGTACGATAAAATTCAACTGACTATATGTGTATACACCGGATGTCCCAACATGAAATTTTACTTCTGTGATCTAGCGAGTCATATTGCCCAATATAAGGAAATTCCTAATCACTCTCTTTATTAACTAATTTAACATAGGAAAGCTGTATGCTGGCTCAGGTTCAAGAACAAAAACAGAAATTAAAACTTTCACAAATACTAAAAAATGCCAATGAAGAACAATGTTTTGGGAACTTTATGAAGAAATCAGAAATTGCAGACCGAGATGAGAACTATCGAACCACACCGGCAACAAAATCTATCAAGATATGCGTTAACGGCTTGCTAATGTCAAAGTCTGGAATTGGAGATGAATCTTCGATGCCCTTATCTATATATGAATATGTAGCTGATGATGAAGATATTTTGTGGGCTTACAGAATTTTAGGAATTGATCCATATTATAGAATCAAATGTAATAAATATAATCTGCTTAGTGATGGATACCATATTTATCGTGTCCTTGAACATATGAACGACTATCATCGGGCTTCATTTAAAGAAATTGGGTCATATCTTGAAATAATTGGACTCTAGTAATCAAGGCTAATAAAAGAACAAATCAAGGGACGCCCCATAGATTTATTAGTAGTTTTACGTCCATAATCCAATCATACTTCACGTCGTAGATTTTTAAAGATTCGAAAGAAAATAAAAATGAATGGCAAAGAAGCCGAACCATATGCAATCTGAATGGGTAACTTGGAATTTAGGGCCAATCCTAGACCTAAATACATCGTAAACATTATGCAAATGATTCCTATGATAACATACTCCTTTGTTATCAAAAGAAATCTCTCTACATCAAATTGGCGGTAGTGAGTTGAATGGTGGATAACTGGCATTATAAACATAACTGTTGCTACTGTTACTGCATATAGTGCTGCCAAGAGGATCATGTCATCAGAAAAATGAAAGTATGATGGAGGGTTTACTGCTATATTTAAGAGAAAACCAAAAAAAATTGAAGAAGCTGCTCCTAATAATTGACTCCAACGTAAAGATGCGCCAACTCTATCATAGGGCTCAGTAGAAGACCATTTTATGGGATCATCATCCGCTTGAGATGGCATTCGAGGATACCCGTGTCTATTATTTCATAACAATATAAACCATGATGTATGTGGATTCTTGCTTTCGCTACGAAAGCAACTGCTTTTTTTCGAGCTAATAATCCAACCACTCTACTTCTGTAGTACCATTTTATAGCGTCAGATGGAAATAATTCTGCGTGTGGCTATGCGCAAATTCTCAAGATGAGGAAAGGTTCCGTCATGTACCTCTAAGAGTCTATTTTCTAATAACTTCCTGGTTATGGATTAGTGTGTTTGTTTGAAGAATCTAAGGAAAATAAAGATGAAAGGTAAGGAAGCTAAACCATATGCAATTTGTACTGGTAGCTTAGAATTCAGCACCAATCCTAGACCTAAGTACATAGCAATCATTATGCAAAAGATACCTAACATAGTATACCCCTTCGTTGTAGAAAGAAAGCTCTCTACATCCAACTGGTGGTAGTGAGTTGAATGGTGGATAACTGGCATTATAAACATAACTGTTGCTATTGTTACTGCATATAGTGCTGCCAAGAGGATCATGTCATCAGAAAAATGAAAGTATGATGGAGGGTTTACTGCGATATGTAAGAGAAAACCAAAAAAAATTGAAGAAGCTGGTATCAACACAATAACCCAATCTAGATTGGAAGCAACCCTAGAATAGCGCTCAGTGGATGAACGCTTTACAGGATCATCATCTGATCTAGAAGACATTCAAGGATAACTTAACTTAAAGGTGCTATTTAAGTCTGCCAGAGATGAAGGTAGAGGGCTCTTCAGTTAACGATAGATCAATAAAAGTACACAGTATTATTTTCATACCAAGTTAAATCGAAGGTTGGAGTTTATTTGTTCACTGGTGAAAGTTTCTTTGACAAACGTCATCACAGCACGTAAGTGGAGTATTACTAAAAATAATCCAGCTCTGCTGATAATCTATTAATAAGGCCAGATTAGTACTTGCCTCGATCCTATCATTAGCCTGGGTTATTCATACTGGGTCCGGTAATCATAGCTTGATTGAAGTAATGGTCTTTGTTAGTACAATTTCAATAAGGTTTCTGACTATAATTCATATATGAATATACCAATCCATTATCCTCGATTAGTTGTTTCAATGATTGAAGGACTAGTTTAGTAATCCTGATTTTTCTCCTGGATTAGTTACCTTGTCAAATAACTTGGTATCTTTCTTCTTACCATTAAAAATACTCTCGAAATGGAAAATCAGCCACCTTTGAAAATAGGCAGATCCAATATCGTCTGATTGTGGTATCATATTACAACTGAAAATAAGTTTGGCATAATTCTGGAAAGTAAAGGCTTTTCTCTACTTCTCCTCGGCTCTTATCCAATCGCCTGATACAAGCATTTTAAACGGTCCGGTATCCTTCAGCTTTTCTGCTTTTAAATCAGCAAATGTGTTTGTCATTTTTACCATATAGATCGGAAACCGCGTGGAATATTTGCAATGCCGAAGAAAACCAGAATAAGTCAATGGTTAGGTTAAACGTCACTAAAGTCATAGTTTCGTGCGACCAGGCCATCACCAATAGGTACAGCAGTAAGTGCTTTGACGATTTCAGAGGTCAACTCAGTGTAGCGGGAAAATAAAGCAGGCGTTCATACGCATGGCAAATACGAACTACGACTCTACCAATTCCGGATTAAGAACCTATCCCAAAATTATCCTCCTGTAAATAAGAATGCAACAACCCAAACATACTAATGCAAAATAGTTCCGGATAGTATCTGTAGAATAGTCAAGCATCTTACTCCAAATATCCAATTCAATATTTTGCTTTCTTTCTATCTGTTTTACGTTTACATCAAACCTTCCCTGTATCAGATCTTTATAGTGCCTGTCATATCCATTACGATGTTTACCTCTCGTCGTTGTTTTTGATAGTATGTCATCTATTTCTGACTTCTGTATGCTGTGTCTTTGTGCAAGGTCAATGAATTCTTTAACTAAGCTTACATAATCTGATACAATGTTCGTGGTTGTTTCATCATAGTCTGTTTTATCATTTACCGATAAATCCTCTTTTCTGTCTAATACTGCATCGTGATCCCGTGAAATACTTACTTCTCTAGTAGGCCACATATCCACAATATACACATCCAAATCGGGAACAGCGGCGTCATCTTTTTCATTTCCTACTACAGTAAACCAATAGTCTTTATGCGACTGTATTAGTTCTCGTAAGGGAGTATACTTAAAATTCCGCCGTCCCAGAAATAACGTAGTGTTTTATCGAAAGTCACATTACCCCGATTATCTATCGTATTTAACTTGTTAACCTCATCTATCTTGGTGTAAGTATAGTTTATTGGTACTGAACCACTAGACATTGCATAATCTGAGCTTATACCAGTAGGATAGCTTATCGTATATTTATAATGCCCGTTCTTTGGATCATTATTCTCTGGGAGCATGAATTCACCATATCCTGAGTCTCTTCTAGTACCTTGTTCATCTTTTGGATAGCTATCAAAGGTTACGACTGCTCCCTCTTGTACGTCAACACTGACTAGTAATAGTCTAGGTTGATTACGGTTAAAACTTGTTGCTATAGGAAATTGTGCAAAAGTTTCCAAACTTTCCTTCAGTGGTTCATTGCTGTAAAGATACCATGTATTATTAAGTGGACCAAAGTTGTCAAAAAATCTATCATCTAAAATTGGAAACCCATTTAATGGTAAGCAT
Organism: Thermoproteota archaeon; assembly: GCA_046732115.1. Lineage (GTDB taxonomy): Archaea > Thermoproteota > Nitrososphaeria > Nitrososphaerales > Nitrososphaeraceae > JAFAQB01. Next base: position 2,023 of record JBKPMK010000239.1, on the reverse strand, counting down.
GGTGTAGAAAATTTTGGCATATACACACGTGGAACTCCAGAACATAGAAACTGCTTTGCAAAGTAATACCTCCTAGCTATTTCTCCTGATGCTAAATTTGGATACATCTCTTTTTGAGTATCCCAGTATGAAATCCAACTCTTCCTGTCAGGAATGTATGGATACCAGATTCTTAAATCTGGATCAGTTAATACATATTTCCAAAAGGCATTCAATTTATCTATACTTTCTTGCCAACTTCCGTTTTGTGTGACATGACTAACTAATATAGATCCATTCATTGCACCACTAGAGGTTCCAGCGACAATATCGGATAATCCGATTTGCCTATTTTCGTTGGTAGGTAAATATTTATAGAGCGCTTGAACTGCTCCAGCTTCATATGCTCCTAACGCTCCTCCACCTTGAAGAACTAGGGCTCTCTGTTTACTGGGTATATTATTTCCTTTAGACATTAGGACGGTAGTTCAATCCTTATTCATTAATTTTCTTAATATGGATTTGATACTAGTAATAACTGAATTATAAAAGTATCTTATGTCTATCTTGGGCTCCTGCATATTGCTAGCCAAATATCCAGAACTTAATTCTCCCAGTCATCATTCTAGGATCACCGGAAAAGTGTCTGAAATACCGGAGGTTCTGATGTACCGGAGGTTAATTTCTCTATTTATGGGAGAGTGTATGTTGATATTATCAAGATCTGTAAATCTATTCTGCTGCCAAGAACAAATTTACATTTGAAGATTTGAGGATATTATAACTTCTTGTTCGATTTTGTCTTCTCTCGATTTCATGTAATTTAGATGATAAGACACAAGTTGATCTGATAGTTGCGCTATGCTATTGTCATACTTTATCGCGCTATCTTGCACTGATTTGATCCCTCTAATTCTTCTATCTTTGTCTGTATATCGACACCTTGTCTGTCAAATTGAGAAAGATCTAGAGAGAAATTATCGTACTGTAATCCATCTATTAGGCACATATTATCTATTTGTGGGTATCTTTGGTATTTATTACCATTTAATACCAATATTTATATATGGATCGGTATCATTAGTAGTTATGTCATCAGATAATAGAACATCAAGAGATAATCCAAGAGTTACGAAAGATGCTTCAGCAACTACCGTTGGTACAACTCTCTTCGATGTAGCAAACGAAAACTTTACAAAATTGATAAATGAATCTGCAAAGGTTCAACCAGAATATGCACAAGCAATCTCCAATTTGCAGCAAGAATACATAGAAGCATCTCGGAACGCCATTCAGACAACAACTTCAGTCCAAAAGCAGTTTGCAAACAGCAACAGCAATTTCAATAATCTCATCGTTTCAGACACAGCAGCACCATATATTCAGGGATTAATAAAACAATCAAATGATTCTACAAACAACATTATTAGAATGGCAGATATCAATCACCAGCTAACAATCAATGTATTAAACGCATTAAGAGAAAATGTAAAAAACTATAGTAGAACAGTCGAAGCTACTGCTGAATTTAACTCAAATCTGGCAAAGGCTTGGGCATCATCCTATTCATCTATTCAGCATCAATTTAATAAAGGACAATAATTAGGAAAGTGTACATCCTATTTTTTCTGGTAGTACCAAGCCAACTAACTTCAGTGAATCAAGAACACTTTTAACGTTCTGAGCGTTAATATTCTTATAAACAAATAATGCAGCCCTAAACAGACTTGTATGGATGTCGGACCTGCAATTTTTCCATATAGTAGCAACTACATCGGCCAATTCGAAGTAAAATTTGAAGCTCCATTTAGAAATTTTGCGTAGTAGTGTTTTTAAAACAATAGCTAATAATACTCAATAGAAATATTCCGGTTGCAGTAAAATGAATAATTCTAACGACAATTGTGCAAATTAATACGCTTAATTATAACCGAATGAGAACACACAAGAGTTGTGATAAGACATGAACGGGCTTCCATCAAATGTAGCGGATGTTTCGAAAGGATCGGTTCTATTATGACTTTTCAAGATGCTGCTTGTCAGC
>JBKPMK010000238.1:0-3163 GCA_046732115.1 Thermoproteota archaeon | reverse complement strand
TCCGATAATACACACACCTTGTTCTGAATATACATCGCAGTTACTTGTTATTTTAGTAAACAAATCACTTCAAGGAAAACGAAGCAGTGGTCCTCTTTTAAAAAGGATAAAGAAATCTAACCCTATATATAATCAACAACTATCTGTTCTCTCTTCAATACCTGGAGTAGGCGATAAACTTGCAGTAAGAATGCTTGAGAGGTTTCATACACCACAACGTGCACTAAATGCTTCTATTGCAGAACTAGGGAGAATTTCTGGTTTTGGAATTACCCGAGCAGAAAAAATGCGAAAAATTTTAGATTATCCATATAATGGCAAAATGGTGTTGAATCAAAAGACCCTTTTAGATACCACAGAACACAAAAAGTCAAACGAAATTATTTAAATAGACAACTTTAATTTTAAGAATAATTCCGATTTCTTCAGAAGATCATTGCATATGATTTAATGGGAATTATCCAATTAATCCTATCATAATTAGATTTTGCGTAATAAATACATATGACATAATGTAACGCCTGGCCAGCCACATTGAGTCAATATAGTTTCGTATGTATTATATTAACACATATGAATATTATTTCGTATTTTAATAAACAAATAAAATCACCGTCTGTCAGAATACTTGCTTAGATTAATTATCAGTATTGCTCAATCATATATAATCGCTAAGATCAAGTTAGCAACATGCACCTTATTTAAAATACTAATTGCAAGTTATTAGTTAATTCTTATGCAGTCTATTTTTATTATATAATGTGTCGATATATTAAAATAAATTTTTTAATACTTTCTGACAGATAGGAATTTATGAAAATTAAGTTTGGAGAATTAGCGCTATTGTTTGTTTTTGGAATACTTTTTTCTGCTCTTTGTAGTAACGTTTCTGTATATGCACAGAATAAAACTGCAACTAGCGTTACGGCATCAACCTCATCTTCATCTACAAATCCAGAACAACATATTACAAAAATAAAAATCACATCACCTACCAAGGGTCAGCAGGTATCAGTAGGAAAAGACCTTACAATATCTGGAACATCTATAGATAATACAACAGCTAATAGTACTGACTGCAAAGTATCTGTTATTGCAAATAAAGTAAGACCGTATCAGAATACTACTGCTACTGGGCCTGGTGGAGCAACTGATTATTCAAAATGGAACTTTGTACTTACATCAAAGTATACGACTATTAAACCGGGTGAGAATAGAATTACAGCTAGATATGGATGTGCAAATAATGCCGCTTTGACTTCCTTCTCTAGTGTTAATGTTACTGGGGTGTCATCAGCTGCTACTAATAGTACTAATGCCACAACATCAACGGCAGCATCAACGATAACAAATCCAGCTACAACAACGACTACTAAACTAAATGCTACTACAACAGCTCAAGCACATACAACAACTACTGGTGGAGCAACTACACAACAACAGCATCCTGTAACTACAAACAGTAATAATCTTGCTTCTGCGTCAAATAGTGCAGCAGTACAGAGAATATCTCCAACTAGCGGTGTTGCCAACAAGCCATTATCATTAACATCATCTATAGCACCACAGGTAAAGACACTAAACCAACAACCACATCAGCAAATGCAACAAGTGTCGATAGTAAGCAATAAAACAAATGTGCAAAACAGCAAGTTAGCATCACCTTCGCCTGTGATTGCCTCTGACAAGCTAATGTATCTTGGTTATCATGATCATGGTATTTCTGATAATAGTGATTCCTCAGACAAGAACACAATGGGAACTAAATCAGTCAGCACTCGTAGCAGTAGTAGTACTGCCACAGACAACGATTCAGCAGATAAGGGTAGCGCAGTCATTAAATATCGTCGCCATGGTATTTCTGATAATAGTGATTCCTCAGACAAGAACACAATGGGAACTAAATCAGTCAGCACTCGTAGCAGTAGTAGTACTGCCACAGATAATGGTTTAACAGTCCAGCAGAAAGACAGAGATATATCGACAAGTCAAGTTAACGTAAATAGGAACACTGATAATGTCAATAATAACTTCATTTTCCCATTTTCATATCCATAATAGTCATTTTGTGAAATTCAATACCCTTTTTTATTTAATCTGTTTTGGTTAGAAAGTATTATTAGTCTATTGTATATGACAATATTTTTTGCCATATCTGTTACTCCCGAAAATGTACTAAAACTTAGGGAGACGGCTCTTTAGGATCTTTCGCCTGTGTAGTCTTCAAAGATTTAGAAAACAACAATATAAATTATACAATTGTAGGTACTTTAATTGAAGAGTAAACACTGCCATAATGGCAGATGCGAAAAATGGTACTATATTGAAGAACTATACAAATAATGAAAATAAATTGATATTACTAAAGTGGATGAGAAGAACATGAAAAATTCGCAGAAAAAATATAGGAAAAAACAGGAATATGGAGCAGAAATAAGTAGTATGGCGCATGTTATTAGGAATGGATCTTCCATTTGAATAACGCAGATTTTTCATTAAAGATAGTAAGAAATTCTATCAGAGAAAGAGAACTAAATACTAATGAAACATTAGACAGTTGCAACCTTCTCTAACATCAAAGTTACGTGCTAAGAATATCTAATACGAAAGATGTAGATAAAATATGTAATATGTTATTATTTATTTTATGTTCTTCATAGCAAATAATTATCCTTCCCGAGATTTCGAACTAGGTGCTGAACTGCTAGCACTACCTTGTGCTCCACGAATCATTTCATTAATTTTATTTTCGACCTCTTTTAGATTATCTTTTACTCTTGTTTCCTGCTTTGCAAGGACCATTGCTCTGGTGTTAGATAGTTCTTTTTTTTCTTCTAATTCCTTTATTACGTCATCTTTTTTTGATTTAATTAGCAGGGGACCTGCGCTTTTATATACAACATCCTCAACACCTGTCTTCTTTATTTCTTCTAGTGCTCTATCCGTTTCAACAACTTCCAGTTCTACCTGCTGTTTTTGCATCATTATTGCCTGTAAGTTCTGCTGAAGCTGTTGTAAGCGCGCTACTTGTTCTCTAAGCCAGGGAGGAAGTTCTTGTTCACTCATGTCTACGCTATCTGATGTAATTTACTAACATAAAATCATACCGTTGATTAAACTATGCATTTGTAAGCAACATTCACCAATCTTAAATAAGAGTTGA
>JBKPMK010000237.1:0-3155 GCA_046732115.1 Thermoproteota archaeon | reverse complement strand
AACCAAGACTGGAGGGACCCCATAAATGCGATTCCAGAAGGTTCGCATGTACTGGAGTAGGCTTGTCGTTTCCCCATGGATATAGACTCTTCTTCTGCCGATCTTCATTCCAACTTGCAGCCTTTTCCCATTCTGCTTCTGTTGGAAGCCTTTTGCCTGCCCATCTTGCATATGCGTCGGCTTCATAATAGCTAATATTGGTCACAGGTTCATCTGCATCGATTCTATTTAATCCGCGGAGGTCTTTCTTCATCCATGTGCCTGAATTCCATTCCCAGTAAAGAGGGGCGGACCAATTTTCTTCAATTACTTGATCCCATCCATCGGCCAGCCAAAGCCTCGAATGGCCATAACCGTTATCATTTATGAATTCAATAAACTGCGCATTGCTTACTGGCGCAGTATCTATTTTGTAAGAGTTTAAGTAGACCTTATGTTCGGGAGTCTCATTGTCATAACAAAACTGACTACTATCGAACCCTATCTTGTAAATTCCACCCGGGATTTGTACCATTCCTGATGGTTTTTCAATTTTCTTGGGATTTTCAGGGCCCCTATCAAGAATTGTCACAGGTTTGTAGTTATCTTGCGGATCGGGAAAACGATGGAAATAATGCTGGAAGTCATAAATCATTAGTTCTTGATGTTGCATCTCATGCTGATTAGCTAGCAATATGTCATATCTAAGCTCTTCAGATAGTTTGTTGGAAGATTGTGCCTTTTTTAAAAATGATATGATTTTCTCTTCTATAAATGATCGGTATTTAATCGTCTGGTTTACTGTTGGTCGAGGAAATTTACCTCTCTCAGATTTAGGAAGTATATTCCCAAATTTCTGATAGTAAGAATTGAGGTATTCTAAATTGACATGGTCATTTGAAGAAATATTCTCTCCATATTTCTCCAAAATCTTATGGAAGAACCAAGTTACATGAGCAATATGCCAATTTGGTGGACTGCCAAAGGTACTGGACTGTATAACTGCATCTTCAATATTCAATGGCTTGAAGAGCTCAAGCGTCTTAGTTCGTACCTCGATGAATTGAGAGACCAGATCTTCGTAGGCTTCGCCAAACAGTTGAAACATCTTAAGCTTGAGATCTGGGAAGCAAACTTATAAATTAATACTTGGAATTTTATAGCAGAGGATAGCTGCTGTTAACGCCACCTTGATTTCATTCTATTCAAGATTACGTAAGTAACCGGCCTCTATGATTGATTTATTGTTAAACGGAAATATGGTTGCATAAACCCTGTATTATCAATCATGATATGAATTCTTTGATAAGACTCCGGAGTTAACTATTGAACGCGTCACAGAAAGTAACTTCTTAACATCGGTCTCGTCATGGCTATCAGAGAATGTGCCCATTTTAAGTGGCAAGAAGAAGATTCCATAATTGGCCATCAATGCCATGTGATACTTCATGAGAAGATCCTTACTTGACATTGCAACGTCGGTTGCATTGGTTATTTTTTTCGATGTGTTCTCAAGAAAATGCATTAGATAAAGAGATCCAGTTCCTGTTATCTCAGCATCAATTTTTGCTTCTGAAAATATCTTAGTAAGACCATTCCTGGTAAGATTTCCTAGCCTGTCGAGCTTTCCATAGACTTTAACTTTATTATTCTTTAAGTATGTGAGCGTAGCAAGACCTGCTGTCATACTCAGCGGATTGGCTGAAAATGTTCCGCCGCCTATTGCACAACGTAGTTGTTTTTCTTTCAACAATACAGGATCAGCTAGAGACATCACTTCTTTCCTGCCACAGACAGCTCCAATTGGCAGACCACCACCTACTATCTTACCTATTGTGAACAAGTCTGGTTCAAGTCGATATAATGCTGCTGCACCATTAATCGATACTCTAAAACCAGTTACTATTTCGTCTAATATGAACAAACTATCATTCTTGTGAGCAAAGTCTTGTAGACCTTGTAAATATCCATCAGTTGGTAGTATGCAGCCTGCGCTGCTAAGAATTGGCTCTATAATGATACATGCTAAATCGTCCTTGATAGATTCTAGGACCTTAAGTGATCTATCGAGGTCATTAAAAGGCATTGATTCTACGAATTGACCATCATCTTCTATTATGCCAAGTCCCTCCGGATCTTCGAAGGGATGATTTACTGTCTGCATCAAGGTCGTATTGAAGCCATGCCAACCCCCTATAACTTTTGCAATTACTCTTCTTCCAGTCTTAGCTCTTGCCAGACGTACTGCATACATAGTTGCCTCTGCCCCGGTACTACAGAACCTTATAAGTTCTGCTCTAGGCATAAGTTTCTTAATTAATTCTCCGAGTTCTACACTGACCTTGTTAGCTGTTCCATACAAGGTGCCATTTTTTGCCTGGTCAGAAAGTGCTTTTACGATAGGCTTTGGAGAATGACCAAGAATAAGTGCCCAATGTCCCATCCAATAATCAGTATATCTGTTTCCATCAATATCATACAGGTATTTCCCCTTTGCAGAGGTCGCGAAGAATGGATAAGGTTCATAAAATCGGATATTATGATTGACACCTCCAGCAAATACTTTCATAGCTCTGCGATAAAGAATTTCTGATTTGCGAGTTTTTCTTTTATAAATTTTCTGAACGTCAGGATTTAGCATAGGTCAGAAAGAACTTGAATTGCGAATCTTTTATTTGTTTATTTAGCTTATCAAACATAGCGTAAAAATTAGCAGGTAATTATCAATAATATATCCATAATGTACAGTTAGGTTTATCCAAATTAATTATATATTCTGGTAGGCTAAGGTTTATATTCTAATTTTGTTCTATGAATAATTCCTGAACGTAACAAGCAAGGCGGCGTCGGCGATGAATTTGGTCGTGGTGCCAGTCTGTGATTCACCGACCTCCGGTTACGCTCATAACATGGAGATTCGATTATATAGTGATTGAATCTGACGTTGGTCATAGTATGTGCATGCACATGTGATGCATACACCCGCACAATAAACAATAACTATTGTCCGGCCGTACTCTTTATTTAAAGTATAATAAAAAAAGGATTGACTCCGGTTGATCCTGCCGGACCCGACTGCTATCAGAGTGGGACTAAGCCATGCGAGTTAACGTAGCAATACGTGGCATACGGCTCAGTAACACGTAGTCAACATGCCCAGGGGACGTGGATAACCT
>JBKPMK010000236.1:0-7296 GCA_046732115.1 Thermoproteota archaeon | reverse complement strand
GTGGTCTACCAACAGGAAGACGGGCAGCAAATGATAGAGCTCCTACTTTAGAAGAAGTCAAAAAGTTAGTGGAATATCCTGACAGGAGGATAAAGCCGATAGTTTATACCATGGCCTCGTCAGGAATTAGGATAGGTGCTTGGGACTATTTACAGTGGAAACACGTTAAACCCATTAGCAACGATGAAGGAAAGATAATTGCTGCCAAATTGGTTGTATATTCTGGTGAAAGTGAAGAATACTATTGCTTTATCACACCGGAGGCTTATACTTCACTAAAGGAATGGATGGACTTTCGTGCTTCCTACGGAGAAAATATAACAGGACAGTCGTGGATTATGCGCGATCTATGGCAGACAACAAACATGAACTACAATAGCAAATTGGGTTTTGCTACGTGTCCAAAGAAACTTAAGAGTAGCGGTATTAAAAGAATAATAGAACGTGCTCTGTGGGAGCAGGGGCTTCGCAGTAGTCTTCCAAGTGGGGTTAAACGCCATGAATGGAAGGCGGCTCATGGTTTTCGAAAATTCTACAAATCAAGAGCAGAGCAGGTTATGAAACCAATAAACGTAGAACTAACTATGGGTCATGATATAGATGTATCAGCTTCATATTACAAACCAACCGAACACGAAATATTAAAGGATTATTTGAAAGCAGTAGACATACTAACAATAAGTAATGATAACGCTGTGCTACAAAAAGAAGTTGCAGAACTACAACAAAAAAGTAAGGATGATGAATACATCATCAGAGGAAAATTACAAGAAAAAGACGATGAAATGAAGTCGATGAAGCAGCAGCTCGATTCAATGCAGTCACAAATACAGTCACTGATGTCTGCGTTTTCAAACATGAAAGAACAACCACAAGTAGACAATACTGCCAAGATGCTGTATAGCTCGGGTCTTCTTGTCAAAGCATCTGATGAGAATAATAACGCTAAAGAGCAGATGATAAAAGCAGCAGGCAAAGCAGCATATCATGTAACTCAGACAAAATCAGCCTTGACAAGGGAAGCGAAAGGAAAAGCATAGACAAAACTAAAACCAATCAGGGTAAACTGAACCACGTACAAGGAAGACAAGGAATATTGCAGGCAGATATGTTATATATCCATGGTATTTCGAGATCAGCTCTTTTTTAAGAGCGTACGACCGCACCTAGTGCACTTGTTATATTCGCCATTTTTATGCCTGCTAATATCTCGAACCAATTTTCCACCGCATTTAGTATGGGAGGGGTCCTCCTTCTCCAGACGCGCTATTCTCTCCTTTTCATCCCTTGCCATTTCTAAGCCTGATTCGATCCCAGCTGGCAAGTCCTCTCTCAGTCTTTCTAGCTTTTCGTAGAGATAGGGAAATGCATTTGCAAACGCTGAATTGAGCTTTTTGAAGTTCTGTTCATCCATTTCGTCATATGGATTTGCAAACTCAGATGAACTTCAATCATATGTGGATAGGGCTGCAAATGAATCAATTGACTCTTTATATCAAAAGGCAAAGTCCATTGTTAGAAAATATAATGATCAGGACGAGCACAAGCTAACTCTATTGGCCTCAGATATAGTATGGTCCTATTTTCAGGACCGCTTTAGCACCACTCATTATATTGGAATAGTCGGAGGCAATGGCTGCGGTAAGACTACTATTGGCGATACCTTTGCAGCGGTTGCATATCGCACCGTGACTATGACTGACCCTTCTGCAGCTAACATCTTCAGAGTATTAGGAAGGATTGAGTACGGCCAATGTACTATCGTGATGGATGAAGCCGAGAAAATTGACAAGTCGCCTGATACGATGAATGTTCTCAAAAGTGGATACCAATTTAATGCTAGGATATCAAAAATCAACATGAACGAAGAGGTGCAGCAATGGTTTTACCCATACTGCTTGAAGATTATAATTGCAGAGCGTTCACCAAGCCAAAGCGAGGCAAAAGGTATTCTGGATCGTACGTTCTTATATACTACTTACAAAGGCAGGCCGCAATATGACATTAAAGAAATTCTGAATCCAGCTGGAGATCATGTACATCAGAAATTATTTGATGAGCTAATGGACTTTCGCAATTTAATGCTGATCTACAGGCTAATACATTTCCACTATGCAATTCCTAATATGGATACTGGATTAGAGGGAAGGGACAAGGAACTATGCAAACCTCTACTTCAGCTATTTAATCATACTCGATCGTATACAGACGTTAAATCGGCATTACAAGAGTTTCTGGATACAAAGAACCAGAGGAAAAGTAATCTTATAGAAGCGGCACTTCATCCTATAATTGTAAACCTTGTTTCTGCTTTTGGTGAGAAAGTGTACAATAGTACCATTTGGGATAGGATTACAGCTGGAGCTATAGAGGGGCATTATGACGAGAAAAAGCCAAATCAATATGAAACCGCTGATTATGGAACGCTGTATAGAAATACAATAACCAGCATTATTTGTTGTAACTTTGTCATAGACAATACATGATGATAACGGTAAATAGATTCTCCAAGAAAGAATATCAAAATACAAACACAAATAGTAATCAATACCACTGGTCTTCTAGCGATATACAACAGCAGGATCACTTGCTGTGCACCAAGCATAAGAATCTTAGTTTATTACACATTTATTAGTATGATGCAAAAACAAAGTAGCACTCCATGTATTTCTACCATAAATATCAAGCAGTATTATATAGATAAACCATAATTCTAATACATGATCAATAGGATAAAGACTGACAAGGCTAATCAAACAACTACCTTGGAGATTACAAAAGACGACCTTGAAAAGATAGTTGTTTCGCTTGATAGTATGGCAGAGAAATTGCAGAGAAATCTCTTGGAAAATCTTCCATCTGTAGAATCAGATAGAGCAAGACTAGATGATTATAAAGCGTTAAGAGAGAATATTGCAAAGATCCTGAATCTGATCTAAATAAATATTTAGAGAATTGCTGCTTAGTTCTAGTGGTTCAAAAAAGGGCTATGGTAAAAATGAAGACTATTGCTAATTGCTTCGTAGTCTGCAATGGCATGCGTATAGACTTATCATAACATTTGGAACATACAAATTTCCAGCCAGTAATTCTGCAGCTATACAATGGTAAGCTTCTGAGTTTGTTGTATTTGGCATCTTCTTCTAACAGTTCGGCAAGTTCTGCTTTAAGCTCTTTGAGGTCATTAACTGAGATTGCTACCAAAAGTATTTGTACACAAAAGTTGCGGTTGTTATTGATATAGTAAATGAAACAGCTTCTATTTGGGATTCATTTACCAGTTATGGGATTTAGTAAAGATAGTAGTATTAGTATTGGTAATAATAGCGACAGTAATAATAAAAAGAATGAAGGAAAGGAAAAGCATCAACAGTTTACAAGAGAACAAATACTTTCAATAGCAAGAAAGGCTGAATCTCTCGGATACGATTCACTAAGTGTAAATGATCACATTGTTTTTAGAACTAGTTGGTTAGATTCATTAAGCACATTATCTGCAGTTGCTGCAGTAACCAACAGAATAAAACTTGGAACATCTATACTAAATATAGTTGTAAGAAGTCCAGTCATATGTGCCAAGTCTTTATCAGCCATAGACATTTTATCTTCTGGTAGGTTATTTGCAGCAGGAGTTGGGCCAGGTTCACATAAAGCAGATTATGATGTATGTGGAATTCCTTTTGAACAGAGATGGAGTAGGTTTAGTGAAGCATTAGAGATTTTGCATATGCTTTGGGATGATAATAGCATAGAAGAAGATGATAACACCAGGTCTATTGCCCCAACGTTATGCGTAAATTATTCTGGTAAACATTATCAGTTAGAGAAAATATTTGCTGCACCAGGACCATTTCAAAAGCCTCATCCTCCTATCTTCATAGGTACGTGGGGATCATCAGAAGCAGGCATAAGAAGGACCGCAAAATATGGGGATGGCTGGATGGCATCTGCATATAATATCACGCCTGACAAATTCAAAGAAAAATGGAGTATTCTTTTGTCATATAGAAAAAGATTTGGCAAAGATAGCGAGTCGTTTGAAAACTGTATTATGTCAATGTTTGGATATATTGATAACGATAAGGATAAAGTTCGCAGGATGATAAAAAATATTCTATCTCCAGCATTAGGTAGACCTGCAGAGGATTTAGAAAACCTACTTTTATTTGGATCTGTTGAAGAATGTATTCAAAAGATAAATGCGTTCCATGAAGCAGGAGTCGAGCGCATACACTTCTGGCCCATAAGTGATTTTGAAGAACAAATTGAGATTTTCAGAAAGGAGATAGTTTTTCGATATCGATAGGTAACAGATAAACAAAGAATATCATGTTATCCAAACTGCTTCCTGGCACAAATTGTTATTTACTGGCATCTTCTAATACTTCCATTAATTAAAATGAGTACTAATAATAAAAACGATGCATTTAATGGAGTAAATACACAGACACTAAATACAATATATAATGCCATGCAAAATCAGCCAGAAATGGCAAAGGCAACGTTTTATGTAAAATCAGAGTGGAATGGCGGTTTTAGTGTTACATCTAGCTCTAAAGGCTTTCGTGTTGGCGGACAAAACATAGAAAGAAACCCAGATGAATACAAAATGCAATATGATTTTCCAAATCAACTCTCAGGCCAAGGAAAAGGACTTACTGTATGTGAGTATTGTATGGGTAGCTTAGCAGCATGTTTAGCGCAAACCATTGTAGCTCATGCTACATCAAGAGGTATCCAAATTGACGGCATCAATATTGATGTAGAAGGAGACGTTGATTTGCGCGGTTTTACTGGTATATCAAACGATGTAAGACCTGGTGCTCAGCAATTTAGAGTAAATATGAATATCAAAAGCACTTGTGCGTCAAAAGAACAAATAAATGAACTGCATGAAATTGGAAAGAAATTTTCACCAGCATTTGATACATTGACTAAGGGAACGTCTGTAGTTTTAGTTAGCTCTTAGTTAAGTGGGAATCTTACCCATTGGGGAATCAGCTAGAAAGAAGAGTAAGAGAGGGATACTGGGTAACTAGCAATAACTACGCAGTTTTAGAATTTAGCATAGTACAAAAATTAGATTCTGTGTTACACAGTAAACGATAAAGCTAACTTATTCCAATATACTGTTAAGCGTGAAAATGGAACACTCCTTTAAAACCATGCATAGGAAATGGAACATTTGAGCTCAGATATGGAACACCAGAATCAAGAACAACAAGTGCAATGGAGAAGAGACAAAGTACAAGAGCTTTGCAGTAAAGGCTACAGTCAAAGAGAGATATCACAAGTATTACAAATTGGATTAGCTACTGTAAATAGAGATATATCGCATCTAAGAGATCAGGCTAAACACAATATCAAAAGATACATTGACGAGCGGCTTCCAGAAGAATATGAGAAATGTCTTGTAGGATTAAATGCTATTACCAAGGAAGCGTGGAATGCAGCACATAACACAGAAGACAATAGAGAAAAGATACAGGCATTGTCATTGGCTAAAGAGTGCTATTCAATGAAGCTTGATTTGCTTACAAATGCTACTGTGGTAGATGATGCTATCAGGTTTGTAGATCACAAAATAAATGCAGATGTTCGAAGTAAGGATGAACAAAAAGACGTTGAAAATGATTTGTATGTGACAAAAAACAAGGTATTCTAATAGAGGAGTCTGGAAGCCAAGTAACACAATTAAAAAAGGTAAGCCTTACTAGGCACTTTGTTATAAGAACAACATTAAAGATATGCCTCTGGAAGATATTGAGAGCGCAGAAGTTACATGCTTGGTTGATAATAGTGTGGACGTACTATTACCAAATACCAAAATTGCATACCGTCCTTCTCTAGATGAAAATTGGTTTGTACATCCACTTATGGCAGAACATGGCTTTTGTGCAGCTATAAAACTAGAAGTAAATGGAACTGAACATAGACTATTGTTTGATTCTGGTTTAGACCCATTGGCAGCTAGTCACAATGCAGAAGTATTGGGTTTGGACTTGTCTTGTTGTGAACTAGTAATTTCAAGATGGATTTGCTTACAAATGCTACTGTAGGCTCTAGCAATGATAACAGCAGCATTTACGGATATTATCAATGGAGTTGTACAGACGAAACTTAGCAAGGATTCTCTAAGACACATTCGCTCATTAAATGACAGAGTGGCGTATTTAAAAAACAACGTGGAAAATATGTATCAGAGAGTTATCAACTTGCGTGAAGCTTATAACTCGTCTATGAATGCAAACCTAAATGAAATCATCAGAACACTCACAGTGATTGCTACAATAATTCTTCCTCTTACCTTGATAACAGGTATATATGGTATGAATTTTGATGTTATGCCAGAGCTTCACTCACCGTATGGGTATTACTACTCTCTATTATTAATGGGAGCAGTCGCTGGAGGTATGGTCATATATTTTAAGAATAAAAAATGGATTTGATGTTATGTCCTGTGTTGATCCAGAAACGAGACGACGTATGAATTTGGCGACTTATTCTAATATGTTGTAAATTCAATATTAAAAGAAGCATGGAATGCAGCACATAACACAGAAGATAAAAGAGAAAAAATACAGGCATTATCACTTGCAAAAGAGTGTTATTCTATGAAGCTTGACCTACTTACAAATGCCACAGTGGTAGATGATGCTATTAGGTTTGTATCTGATAGGTCAAAAGACAAAGAGAATCTAACATCATCTACAGGTAATAGCAATGAAGATGACACAGAGGAATCAAACAAGCCAGATTATGATGAAGCTGATGAAGATCGGCTAGAAGTGGAACAGGAAAAGGATTCAGGTGAGCTTATTTTTACAGCAGACTCTGAACTGAGGCCAAATTGATTATAGTTTATATTTCCTTTCATCACATCGTTATGTGTGACTTATTATGATCATGATGAAAGCAAAGTGTGGTCATGTAGAAGAAAAAACATACTCAGATGCGCATCATGGGCTGTGTAGAAAATGTCATTCCAATTTTGCGTTTCTGTTAGACTTAGAACAAAAGTATGGCGAAGATGCATTGATAGAGTATTGGTTTGCTAAAATGCTAACTTATTCGTCATCGGAAAGAAAAGAAATAGAATTAGACTGCTTTATAGATCATTTAATTGAGTTTTACCAACAGAATTTAATCAAGTTTCCATCAAAAGAGAAATACATTAAGAAAATGCTATATATGTTGCATTCGCTTCAAAAACCATTTGATATAGAAGCATTAAGATGAAGAAAACGTTAAACGCATACATAGTTTAATCTGTCTTAGCATAAGAAAGAACATTCT